>CAYUAC010000009.1:0-29370 GCA_964442515.1 uncultured Campylobacterales bacterium
TATGGCCCCAGCATCACTCGGATGTAATCCAAAAGATTCTGCGGGCTTCCAGAAAGGGAACGAAAGTGGTTTACATCCTTGGAAATCACGATGAATTTATGCGGCCGTTTTTGCCGATTTATCTTGGCGATAACATAGATGTTGTCGATACATGCGAGCACAGAAGTTTGCGGGGAAAGCGGTACTGGGTGGTTCACGGAGATTTTTTTGACAGCGTGACTATGACCAAGAAGTGGATGGCTGTACTGGGAGACCGGGGGTATCAGATGCTTTTGCGCCTCAACCGGCCGCTGAACCGTATACGCAAACTTTTTGGCAAAAAATACTGGTCGCTTTCGGCTTTTGTCAAGGACAGAGTGAAAAGTTCGCTGATGTATATTGACGATTATGAAACCCTCGTCAGCGAAAAAACCAAGCTGGGCGGCTATGACGGCGTGATCTGCGGCCATATCCACAAAGCCGAGGATAAGGTGATAAAAGGTGTGCGTTATCTCAACAGCGGCGACTGGGTGGAAAGTTGCAGTGCGGTAGTGGAAACGACACAGGGGGAGTTTGAAGTGATAAGGTATTTTGATGAACACCATCATCAGCATTAACAAACGCTTTTGGCATGAAAAATTAACAATAGATTATATACCCCAAAGCGATTTGGACACTATCGATCTTACAGGGTACGAATACGTCATCATCAGCGGCGGGGACGGGGCGATCAGACGGCTTGTGGAGTACTGCGCTCTTAACAGGATTGCTCTGCCAAAGCTGCTTATCGACGCGGAGGGGACGTTTAACGTTCTTGCCAAACGCTATCGTCTGCCAAGAGTACATGATATTTTGGACGCTATTGCTGAGGATAAAACGGTTTCGTGTATGGACAAAAACTATTACAGCGTCAACGATACGCATTTTTTTATCTTCAGTGCGGGCAACAGTATCGACAAGGTGTATATTATCCTGGCCGATGTGTTCCGGGTGGGGTTTTTGCAAAAAAGCAAGTTTCGCTACGGGCTTTCGATGCTGTTTTTACTGCCGCTTCTGGTGATGCTGCCGCTGTTTATGCTGCATAAGAAGTATTTTTTTGTTTTTGACGTGTTTGAAAAGCAGCTGCCAAGCTTTTTGAATATCCATTTTCGCCCGCAAAAGCTTAGGATCCGGCTGGCAAGCGATTATAATATTTGGCAGATGGACGGGGACGTGGTAGTTGTGCGCTCGCGTAAAAACAGTATCAAAAAAGCGGGCACGTTGGCTATTGTGAAAGGTACTGAGTGATTTTTTGTTAAAATGGCATTAAAAACGGAACATGATAATGCAGTTACAAGAGTATGAACACAAACTTAGCCGCTTGCAGGAAACGCTGAAAAGCTATGACGCCAACAAAGCCGACAGCGACTACCGTGAGCTTGCAAAGATGTTTGAAACGGTCTATCAAAGCGGGGTGCTTGCTATCATCCACCTGCCAAAGCAGCAGCAAGATGGCTTGAAACTGCCCCTGTTTACTGCGCTTGCGGCCCAAAGCGGCAGCCTGGCGTTTTTGGTCGTGCAGATTCTGGCGGCGCATAACATCATGGGCAAAAACGGTTTTACAAAGCAGCCGTATCCGGCAAGCCGCTGCGGGATTGCTATTAATCACCTGCGCCTGCGAGAAACCGCTGTGAGCGCCAAGCGTGCCCGGGGCGGATACGCGCTTACCGGTACGCTTCGCTGGGCCAGCGGGTACAGGATATTTGATACGCTGCTCATTGGCTTTCACTGCGAGGGCCAAGAGATGGAAGCCCTCGCGCCTTTTGCCGCCGCTGATGGCTTTGCGGTAGGGCAGGCGGATGCGACATTTGTGGGGTACGGACTCAATACAGTTGATATTGAACTAAGCGACTTTTTCGTGCCAAGTGAGAATGTCGTCTCTGCCAATCCCATCGGCAACTACACCAGGAATAAATCCGCATCAAAAACGGTGCATTTTTGCCTCTACGGGCTGGGGGAAGCGGCGCTGGAGCATGTGCATGACAGGGAGTTTGAAAAAGCGGCCATGCAAAAGCTGCAAGTGATACAAAAGCGCTTTGTGGATTCAAGTAATATAGACGAACTTGACAAGCTGCGCGTAGAGCTTTTTGGTTTGTCCCAGCAGATTATCACCACCGCCATGACGCTTAAAGGCGGCGCGTCCGTACTTGCAGATGAACCCTTGCAGCGGTTGTATCGAGAGTTGATCATGTTTAACGCCAACGGGCTCAATCCGAGGCTGAAAGAGTTGTTTAAAGATAAGTTTGTTACGCTTGAAGATTAATCATATATTTTACGTTGTTCATATCAGGTTTATATGGTACGGTTCATCAGCATAATCATACCATAAATGGTGCGATTATGCTATTGAGCGGGTATTTGTAACGTTTGAACAAACTGGTATGTAAAAGGCCAACAACTTGTAATAGGCCATTCACAAACACGTCTATTTACGATAAAATTACTCCCAATTGAAAAGCAAAAAGGGAGTGTATGGAAAAGTTTGAAGTTGTCAGCAAGTACGAACCCGCAGGCGACCAGCCCGGCGCCATCGATGATTTGAGTAGTTCCATTGAACAGGGCAACAAGTTTCAAACCCTGCTTGGCGTCACCGGCAGCGGCAAAACCTACACCATGGCAAAGACCATCGAGCGGCTGCAGCGGCCCACGCTTATCATGACGCACAACAAAACCCTCGCCGCGCAGCTGTACAGCGAATTCAAAGAGTTTTTTCCAAACAACCACGTCGAGTATTTTATCAGCTACTATGATTACTATCAGCCAGAAGCCTACATCCCGCGAAGTGATCTTTTTATCGAAAAAGACAGTTCCATCAACGAAGAGTTAGAACGCCACCGCCTCAGCGCCACGGCAAGCCTGCTCAATTACGATGACGTAATCGTCATCGCCTCGGTCTCAGCCAACTACGGCCTGGGTGATCCCAATGAATACAAAAAGATGGTGATCAAGTTTCACATCGGTGATGAGCTGGATCAAAAAGAGTTCTTGCTCAAGCTGGTGGATATGGGGTATAAACGAAACGACACCTATTTTGACAGAGGCGATTTCAAAGTCAACGGCGACGTGGTTGATATCTATCCGCCCTACAACGAAGATGAAGCCCTGCGTCTGGAGTTTTTCGGCGATGAGGTCGAAGCGATCTACAGTTATGACCCGCTTACGGGCGAAAAGCTGCGTGAGTACGAAGAGATCACGATCTATTCGACCAGCCAGTTTATCGTGGGCCAAGACCGGATGAAAGAAGCGATCAAATCGATCGAAAAAGAGCTGGGCGAGCGGCTGCAATACTTTCAAGAGCAAGACCGCATCGTAGAATACCAGCGCCTCAAGCAGCGAACGGAGTTTGATCTGGAGATGCTTGAGGAAACGGGCATGTGCAAGGGTGTGGAAAATTATGCCAGACACTTGACCCAGCAGCCCCCGGGTGCTACGCCGTATTCGCTGCTGGATTATTTTGAAATTAAAGACAGCGGGTATCTGCTTATCGTGGATGAATCCCATGTTTCCCTGCCCCAGTTTCGGGGGATGTACGCAGGCGACAGAAGCCGCAAGGAAGTCCTGGTCGATCACGGCTTCAGATTGCCAAGCGCGATTGATAACAGGCCTTTAAAGTTTGAAGAGTTTATCGACAAAAAAGCGTCATTCATGTTTGTAAGCGCCACACCGGCGGATTTTGAAACGCACAACTCCGCCACCGTCGCCCGCCAGGTGATCCGGCCCACCGGTCTGCTTGATCCCAAGGTCGAAGTTATCGACAGCCAGTATCAGGTTGAAGATCTGTTTGACAAGATCAAAACCGTCGTAGACCGCGGCGAAAAAGTGCTTGTTACCGTCCTTACCAAGAAAATGGCCGAAGAGCTCACCACCTATTATGCCGATCTTGGCATGAAGGTCAAGTATATGCACAGCGACATCGACGCGGTGGAGCGAAACCAGATCATTCGCGGTCTGCGCCAAAGCGAGTTTGACGTACTGGTGGGTATCAACCTGCTGCGTGAAGGGCTTGATCTGCCAGAAGTCAGTCTGGTGGCGATACTGGACGCGGATAAAGAGGGCTTTTTACGAAGTGAGACGGCCCTGATCCAAACCATGGGCAGGGCCGCCAGAAACAGCAGGGGCAAGGTGCTGATGTATGCCAAAAAGATCACCAAGTCCATGCGCACCGCCATCGATACCACCGAAAGCCGCCGCGAACTGCAGATGGAATATAATAAAAAGCACGGTATTACGCCCACCACTACCTACAGAAAACTCGATGCCGATCTCAAAGTCGAGGATATGGGCGATCTGTACGAAAAACGCAAAAAGATGGAAAAAATGCCAAAGGGTGAGAAAAACAAACTCATCAAGGATTTGCAGGCTAAGATGAAAGCCGCGTCCAAAGCGCTGGAGTTTGAGGAAGCGGCCAGGCTGCGCGATGAGATCGCCAAGATACGCAAACTGTAACCGCGGCGTTACGCAATTCATGGTATAATCAAGACAAATAAACGAGGGGAGATGTATGGATTTAGAAAATCATAACTATTATTTCAACAGAGAGCTGTCCTGGCTTCATTTTAACAGCAGGGTTTTAGCCCAGGCCAAGGATGAATCGCTGCCGCTTTTGGAGCGGTTGAAGTTTATCGCTATTTACGGGACGAATCTGGATGAGTTTTACATGATCCGTGTTGCGGGGCTCAACGACCTGTTTAAAGCAGGCGTAACCGGCGGTTCGGCAGATAAAATGACGCCTTATGAACAACTGGTGGCTATCCGTGATTATATCCATACCGAAAAGATAGAGCTGCAAAAACAGTATCAAAACATCACCGCCCAGCTCAAAGGCGAAGGGGTCAATACCACTACTTTTGAAAATCTCAGCAGCGCGCAGAAAAAACATGTCAAAGCGTATTTTTTAGAACAGATTTTTCCCGTCATCGTTCCCATCGCCGTGGATTCAACTCACCCTTTCCCCCATCTGAACAATCTCAGTTTCGCCCTGGCTATCAAGCTCAAAGACGATTTTGAAAATAAATACGGCCTTATCCGCATTCCCCGCGTACTGCCCCGTTTTATCGAAACCCTGGAAGATACCTTCGTCCCTATCGAATCGGTGGTACAAAACTTTGCTTCCACGCTGTTTCCCGGTTATCAGACGGTTAGCACCGCCGCGTTTCGGGTGACGCGAAACGCTGATATCGCCATCAAAGAAGAAGAAGCCGATGATTTCATGGAGATACTTGAAGAGGGCCTGCGGCTGCGCAAAAAAGGCGATATCGTACGTCTTGAGATCCAAAAAGACGCCGATGCCGATCTGCTGGCCTTTTTGGGCCGCCATATCAATGTGGACGAAGAAGATATCTACCGCTTTGAAATCCCTCTGAACCTGGGCGCGCTGTGGCAGCTGGTGGGACAAAAAAAGTTTGCCCACCTCACGCTGCCCGTTTTCAATCCCCGCATCCTGCCCCCGCTGGATAAAAACGAAAATATTTTTAGAGTGATAGAAAAGCAGGATTTGCTGCATTATCACCCGTATGAAAGCTTTGACCCGGTGGTGGAGTTCATCGAAAAAGCATCCAAAGATCCCAACGTCTTGGCTATTCGCATGACCCTGTACCGTGCGGGCAAGAATTCGCCGATTGTCAAAGCCCTGGCCGAAGCGGCCGAAAGCGGCAAGCAGGTAACGGCGCTTGTGGAGTTAAAAGCGCGCTTTGATGAGGAAAATAACCTGATCTGGGCCAAAGCCCTCGAAGATGCCGGCGCCCACGTTATCTACGGTATTCCGGGACTGAAGGTCCACGCCAAGATCGCGCAGGTGATCAAAAGAGACGGTTCCAAGCTTAAAAACTACGTTCACCTGGCTACGGGCAATTACAACCCCTCAACCGCGCGGATTTATACCGACCTGAGCTATTTTACCTCCAAAAAAGACTATGTCGAAGACGCGACGCGCTTTTTCCATTTTCTCACCGGTTTTTCCAAGCAGGCCAAGCTTAATTCGCTGTATATGTCGCCTACCCAGATCAAGCCCAAGATTTTAGAACTCATCGAAGCCGAAGCAAAACACGGCAAAGAGGGTTACATGGTCTTAAAAGCCAACGCGCTTGTGGACGAAGATGTCATCAAAACGCTGTACAAGGCTTCCCAGGCGGGCGTCAAGATCGATCTGATCATCAGAGGCATCTGCTGTCTGCGCCCGGGTATCAAAGGTGTGAGCGAAAATATCAACGTCATCTCTATTGTGGGCAAATACCTGGAACACCCGCGCATTTACTACTTCAAAAACGCCGATCCCAGGGTGTATATCTCCAGTGCCGATCTGATGCCGCGAAACCTGATCCGCCGGATCGAGCTGATGACACCCATTGCCGAACCCGAACTGGCCGAAAAGATCAAGCAGATTTTGCAGCTGCAGCTCAATGATAATACGCTCAGCTGGGAACTGCAAAGCAGCGGCGAATACCGCAAAAAGCAGCAAAACAGCGAGGTTAAAATCGACAACCACGAGATACTGGAAGAGTATGCCAACCGCATCCACAAATCGACCAAAAAAGAAACCGAAAGCCGTGTGAAGAAACTGGCCGGGCGGCTGTTTAAGGAGAGTTGAATGCTTTTAGCGTACAAAGGGTGCAGCCCGAAACTGGGCAAAGACTGCTTTATCGCTCCAAGTGCCGATATCATCGGAGACGTGGAGCTGGGCGAGGATGCTTCGGTATGGTTTGGCACCGTCATCAGAGGCGATGTACACTCCATCCGTATCGGCGCGCGCAGCAGTATTCAGGATTTGTCGATGGTGCATGTGACCCATTTTAAAGGCAGGGATAAAACCACCGGCAATGCGACCGTTATCGGCGATGATGTCACCGTGGGGCACAAAGTGATGCTGCACGGCTGCACGGTCAACGACCGCTGCCTGATCGGGATGAGCGCTACGATACTCGATGGCGCAATAATCGGTGAAGACAGTATCGTCGCCGCCGGCTCGCTGGTGACTAAAAACAAAACATTCCCGCCAAGATCGCTGATTATGGGTTCTCCGGCCAAAGCGGTGAAAGAACTCAGCGATGAAGAGGTCGCCGAACTCAAAGCAAGCGCGGATCGTTACGTCGCGTTTAAAAACGAATACCTGGGCAAAAGCGCTCCGGCGCAAAATATCGGTTAAAGATCGATGCCGTCCCAGAATTCATCGTAGCTGAGTTTGCCGCCCGCATCGACGCTGTCTTGATTGCTTAGCTGCTGCTCGCAGGCGTCTAAGTAGTCATCGACTGCCTGTGAAAAAAGCGTCTGCATATCCACATGGTATGCCTTGGCGCACGCTTGCAGTCTTTGCAGCTGCTCTTTTGTCAGTATTGCGTTCATTTCATCCATTTTTTGCCTTTATTGCTTCTATGTGGGGTAAAAACCCTTTCAGTGAGTAGACGTTTTCTTCCACGCCCAAAAACCGGCCCGCAAGCGTGAGGATATCACTTTTGCTGTATCCGCGTTTACGCATCTGCATGATGGAATCATCCCGGTTTGATTTTGAAAGCTTGTGTCCTTTTGGCGCAAACAGCCGGTGGTGGGTAAATGCTATCTTGTTAAAGCTGTTTTTGCCAAGGGTGTGCGCTAAAGCTTTTTGCGCAGCGGTGCTGTAAAACAGATCATGTCCGCGAACAACGGTGTTGATGCCTGCTTCACAGTCAAACAGGGTGGAGGCAAAGTGATAGGAGGGGATATCTTCTTTGCGCCAGATAATAAAGTCGCCGTACTCTTTTTTTACATCGATGCGCCGGCCTTTGAGGTTGATAAGCGTATCGTCAAGATCGATGCGCGCGCTTGTCTGCCGGGGTTTAAGCTGCAGCTTTTTGTCTTTGCAAAAGCCAGGATACAGGTTGCCATAGGGTTTTAACTCTTTTCGGCAGCAGCTGCAGGCGTAGGCTTTGTTTTGGGATAAAAGCTCTCTCACGCAGCGTTTGTAATCATCAAAACGGTACACAAAAGAGTGCCTGCCTGTAAAATCATGCATATCTGAGGGGCCGTAGTCAAAATCAAATCCCAGCCAGTCAAGCGTGCTGAAGATATCTTCGATGTAGGCTTTCTTGGTGCGGTTTTGATCCAGATCGTCGATGCGCAGCCACAGTTTTCCGCCCCCGCTTCGAACCAGCGTCCATGTGTAGACAAAGTTGATAATATTGCCAAGGTGCAGATACCCGCTTGGGGTAGGGGCTATTCGTGAAATGGGTGTTTGCATGGGTGCCATTATAGCATATACAGATACAGCCCAAAGCCCAAAGCACTTACAAAAAGCAGCGGTTTGAAACGATCCTTGATCGCAAGCAGGGAAAGAAACAAAAACAGCCAGTAAAACCATGCGGGCGTGGCTTTGTCATATGTGGGCAGGTTTTGGGGAAAAGAAAATTGAAGCAAGTCTCCCACACCCAAAGCATGCAATGCCAGAGCAAGCGGGTAGAAAAAGCTAAACATTATAGTCAATAAGGGTGAAAGCAGCTGCCACAAAGAGGTGGTAGGAAAAAAGTAATGCGTCACCGGCAGTATCATCAAAAAGGTCCAAAAACTGATCGCAAGTGTGGTGATAAATGTATTCGTATCTCTCATCCAATCAAGCAAGACATAGATATAAAATACACCCGTAACACTGAAATAAAAGCCAAGCGAAAACAAAAAGGGCGGATGCAGTGCCAACAGTAAAAGAACAACCAGAAACAAAAACGAAAAACTAAAGATCGAAACGCCCCATATAGCACACAGCCACCCAAAAACAAACATCCCGTAAGCCCGTACCAGCGAGGGAGGAAAGTCGGTTATAAACAAGTAAATGCCAAGCAGCGTCGCAATCACCAGTCCAAGATCAAAAAGTTCGTGGCGGTAGGGAAAGTAGCGCTGCTGCAAAAAGCGATAAGGCGGGCGCAGCAGGAAATACAACACCGCCGATAAAATCCCAAGATGAAAGCCGCTAAGGGCGATAAGGTGGCTCACTCCCAGCGCGCTTACGCTTTGGCGAAGCTCTTTTGAGATTGGTTTGGCCAAAAAGATGGCATTATAAAACTCCGTCATCTGGGCATTGCCCGGGTGCTGGTTTGTAAAATAGCTGATCTGTTTTGCCTCTTTGGTCTTTTTCAAAATGCGGCTTGGCACGTAAAAGTGCGTGAGGTAGGATTTGAAATCGATATCAACGTATTTGGTAAAAATAAGGATTTGAAGTGTAGCGCCTGTGAGGTTGTCAATATCTTTTTTGGTGGTATAAAAGGTGTAGTCACTGCTTTGGAGTTTAAGAACCCGGTAATCTTTTTTGGGATACTGCGTGATCACTTTTGCGGTGAGAAAATGTTTGGGTTTTTGGATGAAGTCTTGATAGCTGCTATACTCCCAAAGCAGCTGCAAACCGATGATAAAAGCACCCAGCCCCGCAAGCCAGAGCCACTGCGCCGGCGACTGGATCAGCGGGGCAGGGGAAAGCTGCATAATTAAATATCGGGGATTTCTATACTGCCCTCTTTGGTATCGATATTTTCAAATTCGATCTCGATATCGGGACCGTGGCCACTTTCTTCATCCACAAAGCGTGTAAAGCGCTTTTGAAAGATAAGATTGACCGTACCGGTAGGGCCGTTACGCTGCTTGCCGATGATGATTTCGGCTTCCTCTTCAGATTTTTTCTTAAAAGTCGTGTCATACTCTTTGCCCTCGGCCTTGGCTTTCATCTCTTTTTCTTTTTCCTTGGCTTCGCGGTACACGTCATCGCGGTAGACAAAAAGGATGATATCGGCATCCTGTTCGATCGCGCCTGATTCACGAAGGTCGCTTAGCATCGGCCGTTTATTGTCACGGCTTTCAAGACCGCGGTTGAGTTGAGACAGAGCGATAATGGGAATCTGCAACTCTCTTGCCAAAAGCTTGAGACCTCTGGAGACTTCACTGATCTCTTGCTGGCGGCTTTCGCTGCCCTCACCGGTCATCAGCTGCAGGTAGTCGATCACGGCTACCGAGATTTCTGGGTGTTTGGATTTAAGCTTACGCAGCTTGGTTCGGACGTGGTGAATCGTGGCGTAGCCGTCATCATCGACAAAGAGTTTGCTTTTTTTCAGCTCATCGGTGGCGCTGCTAAGGCGGGTCCACTGGTCATCGCTGAGATTGCCCACCCGCAGATCCTGCAGCGGAATGGAGGTATGAATGCTTAGCATCCGAAGCATCAGCTGTTCAGCAGGCATCTCCAGTGAAAAGATCGCCGCGCCTTCGTTTCGCAGGATCGATTTTAACGCCATATTCAACACCAGCGCGGTTTTGCCCATCGCAGGACGGGCTGCCAGGATGACAAGATCGCCCTGACCAAAGCCCGAAGTCTGGTCATTGAGCGCGCGAAAACCCGTATCCACGCCGATGAGTTTGGAGTTACCTTTGGCTTTCATCTCTTCGATAAACGCCATCGTGTCATGGACCATGATATCGGAGTTTTTAAAATCCTCGGTGATATTATCCTGGGTGATTTTATACAGTTTCTGCTCGATCTCATCCATCAGGTCGCTGCTTTTGTGTTCCTGTTCGATGGTGAGTTTTTTGATATCGGTACTTAAGTGGATGAGTTCACGCTTGACTGAGAGCTCTTTGAGCTGGGATACGTACGCGCTGACGTTGATAATGGCACTGGTTGAGAGCACGTCCAAAAAGGCGTTTTCATCAAACTGTTTCTGGTTTTGCAGCTGTTCTTTTAAAAAATATTCATCGATGGGTTTGTCGGCGCTATAAAGCTTTTCCATCGCTTTGAAGATATTGATATGAAAAGGGTGGTAAAAATCCTTGGGCTTTAGAACCGCCGCGATCTCTTCATACAGGTTGGAATCATAAATAATACTGCTTAGGATCGCTTTTTCAATATCCAGATTGGACAAATTTTCCATAAAGGTGCGCCTTTTTAGGTGTAATTATACCACCCGTGGGGTTAAAATCAATATTCATTGCCCCCGTGTTTGTTCAGCAGGCTTTTGTCAAAGCGAATCACCTTGTTTCTGCCCTGGTCCTTGGCTTCATACAGGCACATATCGGCGTATTTGATCGCTTTCCAGATCTGATCGGCGTCGCCTGGGAAAAAGGAGTAGCCGATACTGACGGTTTTGCTGAAAGTTTCGTCGTTAAATGTAAAGATCAGTTTGGCAAACTCCTGGTTGATCTTTTTGGCCATGGCGTATGCGGTTTCTTCGGTCGGGTTTCGCATCACGATCAAAAACTCTTCGCCCCCGTAGCGGATAATGAAATCATCCTGGCTGATAAACGTTTTCATCACCTTGGACAGATCGCGTAAGATTGCATCTCCGGCATCATGCCCGTAGGTGTCGTTGACCATTTTAAAATAATCGATATCTAAAAACATGATCGCATACGTAATCCCCTCATCCAGTTCGTGTTGCATTTTCGTATCGATAAACTCGTCAAGATATTTTCTGTTATACAGTCCCGTCAGCGCATCTACCAGATTGCGCTCTTTTAAGATGTCCATCAGCATCGCGCTTTCTAAGATCGGCTTGGTTTCTTCAAGATACTTTTTAATGATGCCGATCTGGTATTTGACGTGTTTGAGGCAGGCTTCATCTTTGCACAGGATATGAACGGTCACGCTTTTTTGGTCATTGATCAAAAAAGGTATACAGACGTATTCTTTGCATCCTGAGGCGTTGGCCGCCTGGCACAGATGCGGAAAGTTTGAAGAGATAACGACCGTATCGGTACGCTGGGCCCGGCAGCGTTCCCTGACGCCCGTATCTATTTCACAGCACGCTTGCGCGTTTTTGCTGCGATAGATCGTTGTCCGCTCATCTTTGATCAGGTCGTTTTCAAAAATGATGAAATCCTCTACCTGCAGCCTGTCGTGTAAAATCTGAGAAAGCCGGTAATAAATATCGTCTTTGCCGTAATCGGTTTCGATCGTTTTCTTATAAGAGTAAATTTGGGCGATATCTTCAATAATCTCTTTGGCGCTTAACAGTTTGTCGTTATTGACATTGCTGGAGCGGTTGTGTACAAACGCGGTGAGGTTTTTCTCGATGCGTGTTAGCACCGTTTCGAGTTTGTCGATGAGTTCATTGAGCCATCTGAACGCTTCTTTATCCTCTTTGAGAGCGCCGCCGCTGGCTCTGGCGGCGTAATCGCCCTGGTGTACCTTTTTGAGTACTCCGATGATAGTGTCAAAGGATTTGGTATAGGGGCGGATCTGTTTGCTGATAAAAAGTAAAAACAGTACCATAAACAGCAGTGCCGATCCGATGATTTTAAGCAAAATAATCATATTGTCGGTACGGTCGTCGCTGATATCAAAGCGCAGCGAAATAGCACCCAATACGTCACCCTCTTTGGCATCGTGACACTGCAGGCAGTTTGGTTTGTCAAAAGCCGAGGCGATATAGGGAATGGTGATGCGGATTGAAGCGTTTTTCAGCGATTCTTTTGTTTTTACCTGTTTTACACCCGATTGCAGCACGGTTTTGTCGATATCATCGCGTGCGATCTGGCTTTGAAAGTTGTCTCCGAACTGTTCATTGACGCTTTTGGCCCGGACAATCCACAAATCTTTCAACCCCTCCAGCTGCTGCAGACGGTCTAAGAACAAACTGCTTTGATCCATCGTGCCGTTGATCATATGCGCCGTAAGCGACTGTTTGACGATTTCGGCGGTCAAATCGGCGCGTTTTTGGGCACTTTTGTATCCGCCTTCACGCGATCCAAACGCCACAAGCGCGACGATGACGAGGATTAAAAGCGAAACCATGGTAAAGATGATCAGTGTGATTTTTTGATTTGCGCGCATGGGTATGCTGCCTTTATCTGTTGATTTGTCTGTTTTAATCATATTTTATCAGAACTGTTTTAAAAACAGAGACTGCCTCACGAAAATAGTGTGAAGTTTTGTGAAATTTTTTTAATTATATGCTGTCAGAAAGGCGCTTATGTGTTATTTTCGTACTCTTGGGCGGCTTTTTCCACTTCGGCGACAAAGCGTTTGACGAGATTGGCTTCATCCAACCTGGCTACGACCTGGCCTTTGACCAGCACCAGTCCTTTGCCCCTGCCGTATGCAACAGCCACGTCGGCGTGTCTGGCTTCGCCGATGGCGTTGACCGCGCATCCCATCACCGACACGTCCAGCGGAGCTTTGATATGGGCCAGCCGTTTTTCCACTTCACCCACCGCTGTGACCAGGTCCGCCTCCAGGCGCCCGCAGGTCGGGCAGGAGATGATATTGACGCCGTCTTTGAGCACACCCGAATCTTTTAAAATAGCCTTGGCGACCTTGATCTCTTCTTCCAGCTGTCCCGTAATGGAAACGCGCATCGTATCGCCGATCCCCTCAAGCAGGAGCGCGCCCAGACCGATGGAGGATTTGACCGTGGCGTGAAAACTCGTTCCCGCCTCGGTTACACCCAGGTGAAAAGGGTAGTCTACTTCGGGTCGCAGCTTTCGGTACGCTTGTACGGTGCGCTGCACGTCGCTTGCTTTCATCGATATTTTGATATCGCCAAAATCCAAATCCTCCAGGATGTTGACGTGATAGAGCGCGGATTCTACCATCGCCTCAGCGGTAGGCCCGTAGCGGTTTTCAAACTGCTTTTCCAGACTGCCCGAATTGACGCCGATGCGGATGGGGATGCCGGCGTCTTTGCACGCTTCTACAACGGCTTTGATCCGCCCGCGGCTGCCGATATTGCCCGGATTGATACGGATACAATCCACGCTTTTGGCCGCGATAAGGGCGTATTTGTGGTTAAAGTGAATATCGGCGACTAAGGGCAGGGATATGTTTTGTTTGATCGTTGCAAGAGCATTTGCCGCTTTCATATCAGGAACGGCCACGCGGACGATATCGCAGCCGGCAAAGTGCAGCCGGTTGATCTGTTCGATCGTGGCTTGTGTGTCTGCGGTATCGCTGAAGGTCATTGACTGTACGCTGACGGGTGCGTCGCCGCCTACGGCAACGTCGCCGACGTAGATTTTTCTGGTGGCCGCGCGTTTGATCACGAGTATTCTCCTGTATGCGTTTGCGCGTATTATAGCATATCGCTACATATCAGCGGCGATGGTAAACAGGTCGCTTTGCTCCATCTGCTGGCATACGTGGCAGGTTGTACTGCCGTCTTTGCGGGCAAAGGGAGTTTTACACTGTGTGCACCGTACCATCTCATGAGTTATCAGGCGGTTTGGTTTGTCAAAAGCAAACGCGACCAAGTCGCTGTCGCTTTGCTTGCCTATCGCATCACTGTGGCAGATGTCGCTGCAGATATTGCACGCTATGCAACTGCCGCTTTGAAAGTAGATGCTTTCATGTTCCCTGTCGTGAAACAGGGCTTTTGTGGGACAAAACTGAATACAGTCGCCGCAGTTGTCGCAAGCTGCAAAATCGATCGTTTTTGGCGCGTACAGCTGTGTTTGCGGAGTGGTTTTTTCCATCTTGCCTACATGCAGCTTCAGCGCGTTTTGCAGCATCTGTCTGGCTACGGGGATGCGCGAATGGTAATCATACACGCCGGTAAGTTCAAGGTCTTTTTGTTTGATGGTATCGGCTACGCGTTTGAAAAAGCCGCGCCGGTTGCTTTGGCTGTGCTCTTGGATGGTTAGCCGCCGGGTGAATCCAAGCCGCCGCAACCGTTCGTTGGCTTCATGGACGCGCGCTGTGACGTGCGCATTGTCGCTGACGACGCTGACGTTTTCTTTGCGCAGGGCGATAGTCAGAAAATGCTCTACGCTCAACGCTTCCAGGGGAACGATATCGCCTGCTTGAAGCGTGTCCGTACTGCCGGCTATGAATTTGAGAACAAAAAGATGGGGGTCGTACTGGTCGCTTTCAAACGCCTGGGCCGGGCAGGCACCGATGACGTCGTCGCCAAGGGGCTTTGTATCCACCGCGATGCCGTGGGTGAAATCGATTGCTTCAGGATAACATTTTGCGCAAAGGTCGCACTCGTTGTTGGCGTAATCCAGCCGCAGGCAGCGGTTTCTTTGAAACTCAACCATTCAGCAGTCCGTTGTAATCATTGAGTAAAAATTCGCTTGTGAAATCACACAGGTCACTGTACAGCGGTGTCTGGGCCATCGGTTTTATCCCCATCATAAAAGGCGGAATCCACTGCAGCAGGTGCTTTTTTAAAAACTTTTTTTGCAGCTTTGTGTTTTGATCCAAAACCAGTTTTTGCATAAATCCCAGTTCTATGGCGATATGATCGGGGATGTTGATCTGGGCGTACTCTAGGTTGATATCATATCCGCTGTTTTTATAAAACTGCATGACCGGGTTTTGCATCCCGCTCATGACGTCGCTGCTGCAGTCAAGTACGGCCGTTTCGTAAGGATGGTTGTTCATGTGAAACAGTGAGTGAAAATCGGTATTGAGTTCTTCCAGCACTTCGCTTTTTTTATTGTTTTTCAAATAGTTGTAGCTGTCAAGACCGATAAGTTTTAAAACGTCTTCGTTGGCTTTCATATCTTTTAAAAAGGCGCTGTCGACTTCGCTGCTGTACACCCGAGACAAAAAAGCGTAGATATAGGCCCTGATCTTTTCTTCCATCATAATTGCTCCCTTAAAGATTATCGATAAATTTACGCGGGTAAACTTAACGCTAATCTTTTCCCCCGGGCGGGGAAAGGCAAACCTTTAGAGGCAACCTTTGTAAAACTCCTCTTTTGGCGGAGGAGGCGCGTCGAAACCTTTTGCCGTGATAGTATTGGAATCCGGGTCAAACGTGCCGCGAAGCGTTACGTCGTTTTTACCGAAAGCCAGTTCTTCAAACTCATCCATGTGGATATCATCGGATGCCTGGACATTGTAATATCCCATTTCGTCATGCACAAAAAGCACAAGTTCGGTTTTGGGCTTTTCGCCGACTTCATAATCTTTCCAGCAGTTTTTATACCCGCAGACATACGTCTCTAATGGGCAACCGGTGAAATAATCGTTTTGGGCGCACCACTTTGTGGTTAAAAAACCGTTTTTTTCGATTTTTCGCTGCTCATCGATATTTTGAGCGCCCCGGGCATAGTCAGAAGTTTCCTGCTCCTGCGGTGCAGCGGCAGTTTTGCCGCTGCATCCGCTCAGGCCAAGCAGCAGCAGTGAGGCCGCGCTTAGGCTTAGTAGTAACTTTTTCATTTAGTTGACCTCCTTTTTCAAGGTTTGCATAAATGCCAGTATATTTTTAATCTGTTCGTCGCTCATCCAGCTGTAGCTTGGCATCGTACTGGTGCGTTCGCCGTCTTCACCGACGGTGTACCAGGGATTGTTTGGATGCTGGTTTCTGTTATAACCGGGAACGACCACTTTGCTTGGTTTGACAATGGAATCCTTAAGATAGGAAAGCGTTGCGTAACCGCCGATATTGTCTAATACGGGAGCGGCAAAAGCCTGCGCACTGTCGTTGCCCGGATACCTGTGGCACGCAGTACACTGTGTATCAAACTCTTTTTTTCCCGCCGCCGGGTCGCCGCTTGATTTGGCATTGATCGCTTCGGCCAGTTCATCGGAACTGTTTTCAAGCTTCACCGCCGTCCAGCCGGTAATGTGTTTCAACCCGTCACGGTTGAGCTTTTCGCCGTTCCACGCTGCTATGGCTACCGGAAAGCTGTCTTTTAAGCTGAGGTAGTCATCACTCAGCGGTCTGGTCAGCGTGGCATACCACTGGTCCTCTTTATGGCGCATGTTTGAGTGAAACTTGCCGGTGCCGTCTTTGATTTCAGTCGTTGATCTGAAACCCTCGGCGATAAAGGAACGCTGGTATTTCTCTTTTGCCAGGGCGTCTACCTTTTCATTGAAGTCATCCAGGTTTTGCTCAAACTTGTTGGCGTTTGAGGAGTTGACCTGCATATCGACCTTGCCCATCCCGTTTGGCTCGTATGTTTGAGACAGCGCTTTTTGCAGATGCACGATAACGGGCGAGCCGGTCTGGCCCATACCGATATAGGGAAGCGACTGCGGATCGCTGTAATCGGTGGCAAACTGCATCGCGAAGCCGTCGGGATAAAAATCGGTCACACTGGCCTTTGCTTTGTCGCTGTCATAGCTTGGATCATTCCAGCGAACCCTGAAAGCGATGTTTTTATCATTATAAATCGCTTTGACCCATGCTTTTTTCGCACCGTTGTTTTTGTTGGCCTTATTGGCGTTTGCGTCGATAAAGCTGATCGTTTTTTGAGGCTGCATGATTACCTGCGTAGCCTCGGCGTCCTGCCATATTTGTGACTGTGTTCCTACCGCGGTTACATCGGCATCCACTTTTGCGGCATTGATGTAACTGCTTGCAGCCGCACTTGTAGCGGCCACTGCCAGAGTCGTGATAGCTGTCGTCAATCGTTTCATTAGTGCACCGCCTTAAAACTCATTTTTGTGAATTTGCCGGCACTGTATCTGTTGTCAATGGGTGCCAGTTTCCTGCCTTTTTCCTTGGCCACGTCTGCATAATAATCCTGATCAAGCCGGAACATATTCTGGTGCTGATACGCGATCAGCAGATCCATCACTTCGCTCTTGCCCGTTTTTGCCTTTTTCTCTTTTTCGGCTCTGACCTTTTTGACCACGTCTTTGACCTCGGGACCAAAAAGCGACTCCAGCTCTTTCATGGGCACACGCTCGCTGCCTTCGATCACGTTGCCGTTAGCGTCAAACTTGGGCGGCGCTTCGGTCGGAGGGATATAGAAAATATTGGGACCCGTACCGTAGTTTTCATTCAACGGCAGCGCTACCTTGTGCTTTTTGACCAGTTTGTGTACCTGGCTGTCTTCATCATCCAAAAAGCCCACAAAGCGGATTCTGCCCACACACTGGTGTGCACACGCCGGCGGCAAGCCTTTCTCGATTCGCGGGAAGCAGAGGATACATTTTTCGCTTTTTGAAATCTTGGGGTTGAAATAGATCTTTTTGTACGGGCACCCCGCGATACAGTATCTATACCCCTGGCAGCGGTCCAGATCCACCAGTACGACCCCGTCTTCGTCCCGCTTAAAGATCGCATCACGCGGACACGCGCTCAGACATCCCGGATTGTCGCAGTGATTACAGATGCGGGGGATGTAAAAGAAGTAGTTGTCGTTTGGAAAATCGCCCGCGCCTTCATCTTCATCCCAGTTGGGACCCCATGTCGGGTCTTCACCCGGAGACCACTGCTCACCGTTTTGCAAATCGGCAAAGTTGTAATCCCACGGCACCCCGTAATCGCTTTGCAGGTTGGGAATTTCCCCTTTTTTGAGATTGCCAGCGGCATCAAATCCGCCGCCCGCGTCTCTCCAGTCTTTGGGATAACCTTTGCCCGGATACGTTTCGACGTTGTTCCAGTACATGTACTCTCTGCCGTTTCTGTTTGTCCACTGGGTCTTACAAGAGACGGTACACGTTTGGCACCCGATACACTTGTTAAGATCCATTACCATTGCTAATTGTCGTTTTGCCATCATCTAACTCCTATAGTTCCGCTTTTTCGATATTGACCGCGCCGTCGTAGGCGTATTGGTTGCCGTCCCAGTAGCCGCCGAAGTTGAGGTGACCCCAGTTGTCAACCAGTTCTAACACGTTCAGTGAAGTCGGTACGACTTCGTTGTGTCCCTTTTTAAACTTGTACATATACGGTTCCCAGCCGTGTTCCATTACCAGGCCGTCGGCAGGGCAGGAAGAGGAGGCTTTGACCATCGCGTAAAATTCGCCCAGAGCGTTGTAGATACGGATCGTTTCGCCGTCTTTGACGCCCATCTTTTCACACACTCTGTTATTAACCTGTACGTACGGTACGCCTCTTTGCAGCCGCTGCAGCGTTCTGCTGGTTTTGTAATTGCTGTGGATCGACCATCTGGCATGCGGCGTGAGGAATTGGAACGGGTAATTCTTGGGGTCGATTGACAAGATTCCGTCCATGGCCGTATTGGTATGGGCTCCCATCTTAATAAACATATCCTCATCCACATAAAACGTCTGCCGTCCGGTGACCGTTTTAAACGGTTCGTGTTTGAACAGGTGGTATTCGTTGGAGTTAAAGGGTCTGTTTGGATACAGCGGTGAATTGGTGGCCGCTTTTTCATTCAGCGGCAAAAATCCGCCCGCGGCATACATCTTCTCCCTGGTCCAGGGTTTGTACTGCTCGACGTTTTCAAGCGCAGCTTCCACCGCCAGCTTATCCGTGCCCAGTTCGGGTTCCAGCTCCAACTTGGAATCCATATCGGTATTGGTAAACTCATCATAGCAGATTGTAAGGTCGTGAAAGCCCGGCTTGGCGTACTGCTCATCATCAGGGACTTTCGCCTTGTCGATGTTTTCGGGGCGTTTGGCAAGTTCCTGCAGCTTTTTGGCAATCAGGGAGAACATACTCCATTCTTCCATCGCTTCACCCACGCTCTGGAAGTTTTTCAGCGGCTGAGCGAGATTGGTAAACCTGTGGTAGCCGGGCGTACTTCTGATATCGTGGACTTCATAGTGTGATTTTGCCGGCAGCAGCAGGTCGGCGTACACGGCCGTGTCACTCATGCGGTAATCCACGTAGGCAAAGTAGCTGATCTTGTTTAAAAACGCTTCTCTGTAATCGCTGCCTTTGTTTCTTCGAAATTTACTGTCGGCCACGATGACGGCAACATCGGGTTCCCACCACGGTTTGTGCTTGCCATCACCCCCGTTTTTGCCTTTGGCCAGCATATCTTCGACAATCTCCATGTATTCTTTTTTGCTCAGGCCGTTTTGGGCTCTTTTGACATCTTCGTCGGTGAAGTATTTGTCAAAGGTTTTCATGCCGTCACCAAAAACGAATTCGCCGACAAAACCGGAACCAAAGCGCGCGCTGTATTTGCCGTTGAAACTGCCAAGTGCGCTCATACCCGTAAGCGACAACTCATTTTCAGTGTTTAAGCCCCCATATGGCCCGAGGCGTCCGGTAAGGCCGCAGATGGAAGAGATATTCCACAGGCTCATGATACCGTTGAAATACTTGTTCAGAGAAAAGCCCGTAGTTACCGAAACGACTTTGGGCAGTGCCATCTCTCTGGCAAGCTGACGCGTAATTTTGGGACTGACGCCGGTTTTTGCCGCCGTTGCTTCGGGAGAGTAATCTTTGATGTTTTCTTTCAGCATTTCAAAGACGGTTGTTACCGTAACGGTTTCACCGCCGATTTCGATATCCCACTGACCTTCAAGGATGGGGTCGATTCCGTACTCCTCCAGCCGCAGACTGGCTTTTTCGCTGCCTTTAGACCCGTGCAACAGTTCAATTTCGCCGGTATTGGCGTTCATACAGTAAAACTGCTGATCGTTTTTCTTGCTTTGCTTGCCTTCGATGTCGCTTTTCTTGACCATCTTTTTATTGTCTTTACGGACAAGGATGGGCAGATCGGTGTATTGCTTGACAAAGTTTGGTTTATAGAGTTTATTGGCCAAAATCTCATGAATAACCGAGGCTGCCAGGAAGTTGTCCGTACCCGGCTTGATCGGCACCCACAGGTCGGCTGATTTGGCACTGGCGTTGAACTCGGGCGTAATGACGATGACTTTGGAACCGTTGTATTTGCCTTCCCACGCAAAGTGCGCATCCGGGATTCTGGAAACGGAAGGATTGGCACCCCAGTATACCTGTACATCGGTGTTAAACTGAAAATCCCACGTACATCCCATAAGCGGTTCACCGTACGCGATCGTTGCGCCGCTGAACATATCGCCAAGGTAGGAGGCGGGGTAGATTCTGTTGGCTCCAAGCATGGTTGAAAACCGCAGTGGACCCTGTCTTCGGCCCTCAGTGAGCAGACCGGTACCCGCGTGTACCATCAGCTTGTCCGGACCGCGTTTTTCATCGGTCATCACGTCAAAAATCTTTTGCGCGACTTCTTCGGCGGCGTCATCCCAGGAAACGCGTTTCCATTTGCCTTCGCCTCTTTGGCCCACACGTTTCATGGGATAGAGGATTCTGTCTTTTTCATACATGACCTGAGAGTGCTGGACCCCTTTGTTACAGCCTCTTGGGTTGAAATCAGGAATCTTTGAATTGATAATAGGGTATTTGGCCGACTGGTTTTCTCTGGTCACAACCCCGTTGTTGCCCCAGACTTCCCAGGAACAGTTGCCCTGGCAGTTTATACAGTGGTACGCATACCCCGTATCTTCCACGTTGCCTCTGGTAAAATCAAACTCGTTGGCATACATTGACTCGGTATAACTCTCGTTTGGATAGTTTTCCATACCGTTTTCAACAGACATGACATCCGTTTTCGCAAAAAGGCTGCCCTGACCGGCCAGCATTCCCGCACTCAGCCCGGAAAATTTTAAAAAATCTCTTCTTTTGTTCATACTCATTACTCCGTCCTTATCGTCTGATAGGTAGATTCATATCGTTACCCCACTCATCCCAGCTGCCTGTGTACACCTTGATGTTGTCATAGCCAAGAAGCTGCAGTGCCGTGATGATGTGAGAGCTTCTGCCCGCACCGACGTGGCAGTACGCATAGATCGTTTTGTCTTTGGTGATACCCTGGCTTTGGAAAAACTCTTCCATCGCGTCAAGGTCTCTGAAACTGCGTTTTTCATCAAAATCGGTGATATTTTTCCACTCGATGAAGGTAGCACCGGGTACGTGACCGGCTCTTGCGACGTTATCCATCGATCTTTGACCGATGATCTCAGTCATCCCCCGGGAATCGATGATCATGTGATCGCTTTTATCTTTACCCTCTTTTAAAATCTCCTGCATCGCGCTGTATACTTCTTCTTTGCCCGCGATATAGGAAGTATCGATATCATCTTCGCTGATGGTGTAGTTGCTATGTTCATGTTCGGGTTCTTCTCCCTTTTGGACCAGCAGCGTTTTTTCGATCTTGGCAAGCTTAGCCTGCATATCCTCTTTATACGCGTCGTACTCGGCTTTGAGTTGTTCATACTTTTCGCTGCCTCTTTCATACTCTTTGTATTCCGCGCGCATCTTTTTGCCCTTGGCTTTAAACTCGTCTTCAAGCTCGTCGTATTTTTTCTGGTTGGGATCAAGAGCCTTGATCGCGTCAAAGCCGCCGTTGAGAATCTGGACGTCATCATGGCCGAAGCTTTTGAAAAAGTGATACACCCCCGTGGCGTTGGGACCTCTGAAATTGTCATACGCGATGACTTTCATATCCTTGGTAATGCCTTTTTTACTGATATATTCCTCAGCTTCGTCAGGACACATAAAAAGCGGAGAACACTCCATGCGGCCCATGCTGTCCGAGTGGTGCAGGTGGTGTGCATACATTTCCACCGATCCCACGATGTGATACAGTGAGTAGATATCGGGGCTGTCGCCCGATACAAACATCACGTCCTCATTTCCTATAAGCTTAACCGCCTCTTCAGGCTCGATTAAGATATCGCTCTTTGCGTAAAGAGCAGTTGAAATTACCGCCGTAAGCAGTAATTTGAAGAAACCCGTCATAACCTCTCCTTATAATTAAAATAAATCCCAATAGTATGGAGTTTATTTTGAGATTTCAGATTAAATTATAGGGGGTTGAACCTTAATTGGGTTACAAATTGTGATAAAAATATGAAAATTCATGTGGATATAAACAGATGCGAATATAATTATAACCAATACTTAAAATATAGTAATTCTAATCAAAAACCACCAATCTTAACTATAAATTAATCAAAAAACAATGATTATAACAAGTAATGATTACGAATTTTTTTGTCAACCAGGGATACGTTTAAGAGAAAATAGAGTATATTTGTCTTAAATACTATATATAAGAGGAATCAGATTATGCAAAAAGAAGATGCTTTAGAAACGCTGCAGGATAAAAACGCCGATCTTGAGCGTGTACTGCAGATATTGAACAGCTTTGAAAACGATACCGACATTCAGGCGCAGACGGCTATGAATATCAGCCGCCGCGTAAGCGTTGATGATGCGGGCAGAGAATGTGATCCAAGGATTATACAGATGCTGAGGCAGCTTGCAAACAGCAGGGATATGGGTGCCAGGTGGGCCGTGGCCAAGTGCGTCCATACGCCACAGGAGATTTTACAAACGCTGGCAGAAGATGAAGTCAACCTGGTCCGGGCGCTGGTTGCGACCAACCCGAATACACCCGTTGGGCTTTTGGAGGGCTTTTTTGAAGATGACAAGATCGTCAAAGACGGGCTTACGGGCAATGAAAACACGCCTGTACGGATACTTCAAAAGCTGGCAAGCGATCCTGATAAAATGGTGCGGATGCGTACGGTGCAAAACCCGTCGCTGCCGCTAAAGCTGGTAGAAAAGCTGTGCGGGGATGATAATAAAGATGTCCGTATTCTGGCAAATGAGATCAAACAGGCACGACAAGGAGAGGGTAATGAAAAAAAATAATGATTTAACCGGTTTTGAAGCGCTTGAAAAGCAGCTGCTGGCCGTTTACAGAAGCGGGGTATATATCAGCGGCAAAGATATTACCGAACTGGCAGCGGCGCTGGATTTTGAATTTCCGATGAAAAAACGCGAAAGCTCGCTGAAAAAGCTGATCTTTCAAGCCAAAAAAGAAAAGAGGCTTCCGCAGCTTTTTGATGCCGTTATCAAACTCTTTGAAGCAAAAATCAAAGAGTACCGGGCCCTGGCCCAAAGCTACGAGAACGCAGCATCCGTAATTGATGAATGGATTCAAAAAGCGCAGCGTTCTATACAGATGCTTCAGGAACAAAAACAAAAAGCAAAAGAGTATACAGATGAATAAAACGGCAGTTGACAGAATCATTAAAAACGTTTTATACCCCGGGCTGGACAAAACCCTGGGGGCACTGGATGTCATCAAAGAGGTGTCGGTGCGTGATAACAGCGCGCGTATCGTATTGACTATGCAAAATGAAAAGGTCTTTGATCAGGTACAAAAGCGTATCCAGAAAGCGCTGGGGGATATGGAAGCTGATGTGGTATTTGACGCCGGGCAGAAAAAACGCACCGATTTTGGCACTACGCGCAATCCCAACAACAAAGCCGCATATGCAGACAAAGTGATCGCAATCAGCAGCGGCAAAGGCGGTGTGGGCAAAAGCAGCGTGGCAGTTAATATCGCCGTGGGGCTGGCCCAGCAGGGGAATAAAGTGGGACTGCTGGATGCGGACGTATACGGCCCGAGCATCCCGAGAATGATGCAGATTGAACAGGAAAAGCTGCAGTGGAATGAGAATAACAAGATTGTGCCGAGTGAGAATTTCGGTATCAAGATTATGAGCGTCGGTCTTACCACGCCCAAATCCGATACACCCCTTGTCTGGCGCTCTTCTGTGGCCATTAGTGCGTTGATGCAGTTTTTGGAAGATGTGGAGTGGGGCAGTCTGGATTATCTTATTATCGATATGCCTCCGGGAACGGGGGATGTACAGCTGTCCATGGCTCAGGAACTGCATCTTGACGGGGCGGTGCTGGTAACAACACCGCAGACAGTCAGCCTTGATGACGTGAGCCGTTCGATTATGATGTTTAAAGATATCGGCATACACGTTGCGGGCGTGGTGGAGAATATGAGTTATTTCATCGCGCCCGATACGGGCAAAAGTTACGAAATTTTCGGAAGCGGCGGCGGAGCGGCGCTGCAGGAACGCTACGGCGTACCGCTGCTGGGAAAAATCCCCCTCACGATGGAAAACAGACAGTTGGCGGATGAGGGAAAAGTCGCCGTGGCTTTCGGTGATGATGAGAGTAAAAGGATATATAAAGAGATTATTGCCAAGCTGCCCTGAAAGGCGTCTTGGTTTACGTACTGAATTTTCCTAACTCGTCATTGAGCTGCTTGGCTGCTTCTTTAAGCTGCTTTGCGGCGTTATTGATCTTGCTGGTGTCGTCATTGTTTTGTTTTGAAATATCCTGAATCTCTTCGATATAGGTTATTACTTTGCTGACATCCTCAACCAGCTTGTTGGAATCTTCAACCGATTTTTGCGCTACATTATAGGCGTTGTTGACGATATTGCCCGTATCGACCAGATCGCTGTCGACCTCTTCTGCTTCTTTGGTGAGGTTTTGCAGGCTGTCGGCGTTTTGATTCATCTGCGAACTGGCTCCTGAAATCTCCTGAACGATGACGCTGATAGTTGCTTCTATTTCGCTTAAGGATTTTTGCGTCTGTTCGGCCAGTTTGCGCACTTCGTCGGCCACGACGCTAAAGCCCCTGCCGTGTTCCCCGGCGCGCGCGGCTTCGATCGCGGCGTTGAGTGCCAGCAGGTTGGTTTGTTCGGCGATATCCTTGATGGCGTTAAGCACGCTTTTGGCTTCCTGGGCGTTATTGGTCAGGTTGTTGAGCTTATCAGCCAGATCAACCCCCATCTGCGATTCGGACTGCAGGTTGTTTGTGAAGTTGTCCAGAGCGCTCCTGACGTTGTTGAGTTTATCGTTGGCGACCTTGATATCATCGCGGCTGTCTTCGCTTGCTTTGACCGATTGTGAAAGTATTTCACTCATACTCTGTCCCAATTTGGTCGCACTGTCAACAATACCCACCTGCTTTTGGGTCCGCGTGCTGATCTGATCGGCGTTATCATTAAGCGAACCTGAAACCCGTAGATTTTCCTGGCTGGAATCTTTGGCCCGCATGACGATATCCTGGACTTTGCCGATAAAACGGTCCATCCAATACGCCGCTTTTGAGATTTCGTCATCTTTTTTGAAATTGAGCCGTCTTGTCAAATCCCCGTCGTCGTTGCTGAGGTCTTTGGTTCTGGCTGTCAGCGTTTGGATCGGATTTAAAATCTCTTTTTTCATGAAAAAGCTCAAGCCAAGTATCGCCAGCAGCGCCGCAAAGCCCATCGCCGGGATAATAATGGATTTAAATTCCGAAATATCTCCGTACACATTGTCCAGTGATAGTTGTATATCCATGACCCCGAGCACGTCGCCTTCCTGTGCGTTTGGATGGCAGGCGAGGCATTCGGGTGTGGCGACAAGAGGTTTGAGCTGCTGGATATATTTGTTGTTTCCATCTATCTGCTCGGTAAAGCTGGGATCGCCGGAAGAAAACACTTTGCGCACGGCAGGGTCTTTTGTAAAGCTGGTGTCATAGCCAAACATTTCAATAACCTGTTTGGATTTGTAGATTTTCAGCCTTTTGACATCATCGATGGCTTCGGTGCTTTTTATCGTTTCTTCAATAATCTGGGCACTGCCGAGGTTCATAGCGTTTCTAACCCCGATAAAAGCCGATTCGCTGATGGTGTTGACGTTTCTTTTGGCCGAGTCTTCCATAATTGTGTCAAAACTGTTAAATACATACAGCATGACCGATGAGACACCGATAATGAAAAACCCGATAAGGGTGATAATGATTTTTGCCTTGATTGTTTTGATGCGATCCATTGTGTAACTCCTGCTTTTTCCGGCTGTCATATGGTAATTATATCGACATTATGAGAATTTTTAAACAAATTGTACCTATTTTTAGTAAAACTATACCTAACTTAGGTCAAGAAATCTGTATACTTTTGGAAAGTATAAGTTTTTATTATGTCAAAAAAGTGTTAAATCACTAATTAACAGAAAATTAACATTATTGTATTATTATAACAGTTACATTTTACTAAAAGGGGAAAAAATGAGAAATTTGGGATTAGTGATAACGGGAGTGCTGTTTTCGTGTATGCTTGCGCTAAACGCTAACGCAACGGGCGGCAAGATGAAGATGTATCAGTCTGTTGACCCGTCACAGGCAAAGCTGATGCAGGAGGGAGAGTCAAAAGCGTATTGTCCCAACTGCGGGATGTATCTGCCCAAGTTTTACAAAACCAACCACGCCGTAAGACTTGACAACGGCGAGGTGCGCCAGTACTGTTCTATCTACTGTCTGGTTGAGGAGATGGAACTTACAAAACTCAGAGATAAAAAAGACAGCATCGATGAAATTATGGTCGTAGACGTAAAGAGCGAGGATTTTATCAATGCCAAAGAGGCGTACTACGTCGTAGGCAGCAAAAAACCCGGAACAATGACGACTACAAGTAAATACGCATTTGCCAACAAAGACGACGCGGCGGCGTTTGCGGCTAAAAACGGCGGCGAAGTGACCGATTTTAAAGGCGCATACACCGCAGCTTTGGAAGATTTTGCCAAAGATACGGCCCACGTATACAACAAGCGCAGTTCCAAAATGTACAAAATGGGCAAAAAGCTTTATAACAAGAGATGCGATAAAAAACAGATGCAAAATCTTGATGCCCACACCATGGGAGATATGAAAGCGCTGATCAAAGAAAAAAACGTATGCGGCAAGCTCAATGATATGCAGCTGCAAGGGGTGATGCTGTATTGGTGGGACGTGCGTATGGACAAGTTCCAAAAACAGTACGGTCAAAACAAAGAGGTGCAAAAACATATCAGAAAACTGCAAGAGAAAAAATAAGGAAAGCGTGTGCGAAAAACAGTCGCGTTATTAATGGTGTGCATAAGCGCTCTTCTTGGCAGGGAAAGTATCGACTTGAGCCCTGCCAAAGATATGCAGCCTTATGTCATCCAGGCCCAAGAGTATCCGTGGTGCGCATACAGCGCCAATAATCTCATGCAAACGTATACGACCAACGTCATTGCCAGACTCAGCGACAATGCCGATAAACAGTACGCTTCTATGAGATTTTTCAGCGCCGATTATGACGCGATCAAGGAGCGTCTTGTGACCGTAGAGGTTATTGATGCCGCAAGCGGGGCGCCGGTGGATGCAAAAAAAGCGTTTTTCGTACTCAATTCCAGTCTGCAAAGTCCCTACAGCAAATATCTCAAAATCGCGTTTGCCAAAAAAGAGGACGCTCAGGCCTTTATCCAAAAACACGGCGGCGACATCAGGGAGTTTGAATTTGCACTGTATATGGCTGAGCGTGACAGAAAGATGGATGAAAAATATTTTGAAGCCAAAACGCATACACTGCACAAAAGAGGTAAAAAAGCATATGAATATATGTGCAAACAGATTGAAGCGTTTGCGTATGATTCCAAATACGCTCTGAAAAAAGCGATTAAGACGCAAAATCTCTGCAGCGGACTTGATGCAAAAAACCTGCAGGTGGTGACAATGTATCTGTACGATATCAAGCGTCTGGGCAGCGACGCATTAGAGCAAAAAGAGCGCATAAAAGTGCCAAAAGAGGCAAAATGCCCGGTATGCGGAATGTTTGTGTACAAATACCCAAAATGGGTGGCCAAGGTTACGTTTGAAAACGGCCACGCGCATTATTTTGACGGGGTCAAAGATATGATGAAGTACTATTTTGACCCCGGAAGCTACAGAGGCGGGCACACCAAAGACGACATCAAACAGATGCAGGTAAGCAACTATTATACGCTGGAACCCATCAGGGCACAGGAAGCGTATTACGTTATCGGCAGTAACGTATACGGCCCGATGGGGCACGAACTGATCCCTTTTTCAAGCCGCGAGGAAGCCAAAGCGTTTCAAGACAGGCGCTTTGGAAAGCAGATTCTCACCTTTGATCAGATTACGCCTAAAAAGGTGTATGATCTTGACCGTTAAACTTTTTTTTAGCATCTTTGCCGCAGCCGGGCTCTGTTTTGCCCTGCTGCTTGCCGCGCCGCTGTTTTTTACGCCAAAGCCCGCTCATACGCCTCTTGTAAAGCCGCTGCACCATTCGGTGACCTATGAACACGCTCTTGTGCTTTATCCGGGGATGCCGCCGCTGGATCAGATGGAGCATCTATGGTAAGGGCGGCGCTGGAATTTTTACTGCTGCACCTGTACAAAAACAGGGCGTTTCACGCCGCGGCGTTTGTGATGGGTTTTGTCCTGATTTTTTTGAGCGCTGCTATGCTGTTGACAAAAAGTTCGATCCAGCACCAGACGATGCGCGCGCTGCAAAGCCATCCGGATATGATCGTACAGCAGCTTAAGGGCGGAAGAGAGGGGCTTATCAGTCAGGATTTGGTGTATAAACTCCAGGAGCTGCCTGCGGTGACCAAAGCCAAGGGGCGGGTGCACGGCAATTATATGCACGGCAGCGGGGGAACGCGCTTTTATATCGTGGGCTTTGATCCTTTCGATGTCGTTATTGCCAGGCAGTATGAACAGCTGCTGCCAAAAAGCAAAATGCCAAGTTTTTTGCAAAAGGGTGCGCTGCCTGGTCCGGGATTGAAACAATACCTGCAAAAGCGCCACTACAAAAGCGGGTTTACCTTTTATCTGCCAAAAGGCGATACCAAGTCCGTAGAGTTTATGGGCAGTTTTGGCAAAGACAGGGGGAATCTTACCAATGACGTCATGGTCATGAGTATGGCCAATGCCAGAGAGGTTTTGCAAATACCTCAAAACAGATACAGCGATATCGTTTTGCAAGTTCCCAATGAACTCGAACATGACAGCGTCGTGCAAAGCATTTACGAACGTTTTGATAATATCCACGTTATAAGCAAAGAGCAGATGCAGCGCAAACACCAAAACGCG
>CAYUAC010000010.1:0-28777 GCA_964442515.1 uncultured Campylobacterales bacterium
CGATACCGCCGCACAAACCTTTGCAATCATTGAGAACCTGCAGCAGCAAAAGAAACGATACGAAGATTTTATCGATCCGGGCAGCTGGTTTTTTCTTGCTACGGGTACAATGAATATGTTTCACTCGGTTCAAAAACAGATATTTACCCAAATCAACGCAAATCTTGATAAAAATATTACGTTTTCTACCTACAAGATCATAGGATTGAGCCTGTTTCTGTTTTTTATAATAGCCGTGCTTATTGTTATGACTGCTGTTTTGATCAGCGATATTATCGCCAGGACAAAGAACCTGCAGCAAAAACATGATGATTCTTTACTGCTGATGAGACAGTATAAAACAGCCATGGATAAAAGTTTCATTGTTTCCAAAACCGACCCCAACGGCTTCATTACCTATGTCAACGAAGAGTTTTGCAAGATAAGCGGTTATACAAAAGCAGAACTCATCGGCCGTCCCCACAACATCATCAGACATCCCTATACGCCAAAAGAGACGTTTAAAACACTCTGGGATACGATCAAAAAGCGCAAACAACCCTGGAACGGAGAGATCGAAAACCTCAACAAAGACCACTCCTCCTACTGGGTCAAAGCCGTCATTCACCCCATACTGGACAAAGACGGAAATATTTTAGAATTTATCGGGATTCGCACCAATATCACCGAAGTCAAAAAAGCTTCGATGATCGATTTTTTGACAGGCTATGGCAACCGGACAAAGCTTAATAAAGATATCCAAACGCTCAGCAATCCCTGTCTGGCCGTGTTTAATCTGGACAACTTCAGACAGGTCAATGATTTTTACGGCCACGCGTTCGGGGACAAAACCATTCAAACGATCGCCCATACGATCCATGATTACACGATCGAAGATGAGCGGCTTTTATTCTACCGTCTGCAGGGTGATGAGTTTGTCATTTTGGCAAACGGATATTCCAAACTGCGGTTTGAAAATCTGGCCCAGGAAATCATCCACCGGCTCAAAGACGGTGCGACGATCGAAAAAGAGGAGATTTTAATCTCGTGCAGCTGCGGTATCAGCTTTGAAAGCACCAAGGACAAGCTGCTTTCTACGGCCAATATGGCTCTGGCAATCGCAAAAAAAAGCAACAGCAGATACATCGTCTACAACGAAAATACCGTCAGACTCAATGAAAAATACGAAAACAATATCAGGTGGAGCAAAAAGCTCAATTACGCCATTGCTAATGACGACATCGTTACCTTTTACCAGCCCATTGTCAATAACAAAACCGGCGGTTACGAAAAATACGAATGCCTTGTACGTATCCAGGATCACGGAAAAATCGTATCACCGTTTTTCTTTCTGGAGGTGGCCAAGCAGACTAGGCAGTATTTTACGATCACGCAAACCGTGATCGCTCAGGCGTTTGAAACATTCAAGCACTCCAAGGCGCAGTTTTCCATCAACCTCTCTATTTTGGATATCGCCCATGAATCAATGGTGGAATATATTATTTTTATGCTTGAAAGTTACGATATCGGCCAGAGAGTCGTCTTTGAAATCGTAGAATCGGAATATATCGACAACTTTGAAAACGTGATGCGTTTTATCGACAGCGTGAAGAAATACGGCTGCAAGATAGCTATTGATGATTTTGGTACCGGCTACAGCAACTTTGAGTATCTGATCAAATTTCACGCCGACTTTCTCAAAATAGACGGGTCGCTTATCAAAGATATCGATACCGATCAAAACAAATACCTCGTTGTCGAATCCATCGTACACTTTTGCCAAAAGCTGCAAATGAAGACAATCGCGGAATTCATTGAAAACGAATCGATTTTTAAAACGGTCAGGGAGTTGGGAATCGATTACTCTCAGGGGTATTATTTCAGCCGTCCCAAAGCAACGCTTTAAAACAGATTTTATGACCTATATCAAAGCAGCGTATTTTATATTTAGCTAAACTGTAAACACTTTTGTGCAAAAGGGTTTGCTATGCTTCACGTTACAGATATTTTCCACCGGCTTCCCTCACCCCTTCGTCCCCTTATGGATACCATGAAATTTTTCCAAAAGTTTTTTCTTATCTGGGTGCTTATTATTGCCACGGCCGGACTGCTGCTTTTTTTGCTCACTGAGAGTTTAAACAAAGATATAAACTTTGCCAAAAAAGAACTGCAGGGGCTTTCTTATATCCAACCGCTTAAGGAAGTCATCATCACCCTGCAGCAAACCAGAGGCCTTACCAATGCGTACCTCAGCGGTTCACAGGTAAAACAAAAACTGCGCCGGATTAAGCAAAAGCTCAATGCCCACCTTGATACCGCTTCCAAAACCAATAGCAAGCTGGGAGAAAAGCTGGGCCTGGCCAAAGACTTTGCCAAAATCAAAAGTGATATCACATCCCTCAATGCCAAAGCCCTGACAATGCAGCCACGCAAAGCGTTTGCAGCTTACAGCGCTATTATCAATGATATTTTATTGCTGTATATCAAAGCCGCCGACAGTTCCAACCTGAGTCTGGATTCACGGTTGGATGCGCACTATCTCATTGATCTGAATGTACATAAAATTCCCGCGCTAATTGAATCCATAGGCCGGGCCAGAGGGCTGGGAAGCGGTTTGCTTGAAAAGCAAAACATTGCAAAAGAAAACTATGCCACAATGGTTACGCTGCAGCAATCGATTAAAATCAATGCCAAAAAACTCAACGAAGGATTGAAAAAGGTTTATGCTTATAATCAAGAGGCACGGAACAATCTGCAAGAAACCGCCAAACAAACAAGCCGACAGATCCAAAGTTTTCTGCAAAGCAATGAAACCCAGATTTTACAGGAAGGCTTCAGCCTTGAAAGTGAGCGTTTTTTCCAAAAAGGCACTGAGACCATAGATGCGCTGCTTATCCTCTATGACAAAGCCGATACGCAGCTGCGCACGATCTTGGATACAAAAATCACAACATTGCAATCTCGAAGAAATCAAACCCTGCTTCTCTGTGCGGTGATGATTGTACTGCTGTCCATGTTTTTTGAGGGTATGTATAAATCCGTTTATCACACCGTTAAAAGCCTGCGCCGCCAGTTGCGATCGATCACGGACAATGAAGACTTGACCCAAAAAATCACGGTCAATACAAAAGATGAACTCTATCTTATCAGCAGCTCGGTCAACGATTTCATCGCCCGGATCAGGGCGATGTTTGTCACATTTGCCGCCAGTACCGACGAAAATGCTTCACTGGCCTCCGAACTTGACGCTACGGGCAAAAGTATCGGCAACAACATCATTACCGGTGTACAAAAGGTTGACAGCGCGGCAAAGCAGAGCCGGATAATAGAACAGGAAATGGATACCGGCGTTCAAAAGGCTAAAATATCCAGCCAAAACATCCAGCACTCAGTCAGTCAGCTATCTGAAGCACGGGACAATATCAATCTTTTTGTTTCACGGATGCAAGAAACCGCCCACACCCAGCAGGATGTGGCAAGCAGTATACAGCAACTCACGCAGGATGCCAAGGAAGTCACCGGGGTGTTGAGCCTGATTTCCGATATCGCCGAGCAAACAAACCTGCTTGCGTTAAACGCCGCTATAGAAGCCGCCCGCGCCGGAGAACACGGCCGGGGTTTTGCGGTCGTGTCCGATGAAGTCAGGAAACTTGCGGAAAAAACACAAACCGCGCTTGAACAGATCAAAACCTCGATCAACGTCATGATGCAATCAATCGACGACACCGGTGAGCGTATTATCAAAAACGCCGAAACAATACGTTCCATGGCTGATTCTTCTACCGCGACGGCAAAACAGCTCGAATCGGTATCTGAAGAGATGATCACGGTTGCAGACGATAATGAACAAAGTGTACAAGCGTCTATAGACAATACTGATAAATTAAAAAGTATGGTTCAAAACCTGCAAAACACCAATGAGATATCGCTGCAAAATGAAACTTCGATCAAAGAGATTATTGATGCGGTGGAAAATCTGTCCGCACGGGTCCACCGTTTAAAAAACGATATCGCTGCCTTTACCATATAAAATGATTTTTTGACCTATGTCAAACTAAAATTGCGAAAATACTACTACAATTATTTTTACAAAAACAACAATAAAGGATTATTATGAAAAAAGCATTCTCAACGCTCACATTCGCCGCTGCGCTAGCAACGGCAGGCATGGCCGCCGACGCCGCTTCACTGTACCAGCCATGTGCTGCCTGCCACGGCAAAGAGGGAGAGAGAAAAGCGCTTAATGCCAGCAAGATTATTAAAGATTTGAGCAAAGAGGATTTTGTCGCTGCGTTACAAGGGTATAAAGACGGCACGTACGGCGGACCCATGAAAGGGACCATGACCGGACAGGCGGCCAAACTCAGCGAAGCTGATATGAAAGCACTCGCCGATTACATCATAGAATAATATATAGGCGGTTTTTCGCCTATATATCACTGAATATTTTTCACCGCTTCCAATACTTTCTTTTTAAACGCTTCTTTTTTTTGAAACTTTTTCGCATAATCCAGATACTCCTGCTTATGAAAGCCGTGTTTTAAAACAATCTGTGTTGAGCGCTGTTTAAATTCTTTTTTTATCTTTTGTATCTTTTGCTGCACGGCCTGTTCGCCTCTGGTTTGCATAACCTCCTGTTGCAGCTGTTTATTGAGCTTTTCAATAGCTATCATCGCTTTGGCAAACTGCGTCACTTTTGCTTTTTGGATTGTATCTGACTGTGCGCACAGCAGCGTCGCGGTAAACATTACCGCCGTTATTATCGTTTTTAACACTTGCGTACTCCTTTCTTCAGGCAGCCAAAGCTGCCTGTTGTTTTACAGATCAAACTCTGCGTGATCGAGTTTTTCGGCGTCGCCTTTTGAAACCTCATCAAAAGAAAGCACTTTTTTACCGTTATAATCGTTTTTAAACTCCATTGCGGCGTTTTTATTTTTAAAAGGTATAAACTCATGCCCCATCGGCCCCGTAACGCTGCTGCCGATCACATAATACGCATTTTCTGCCTGGACCGCTTCAAGCGTATAATAATCGGTAACATAGATCGAAACGCCGCTTCCAAGATCATGGCCAGAGTACGCTTTTGGTTCAAAATAAAATTTAAACATATCTTTCGCGCCGTCAAAGTAGTGGTTGTGTCCGTTATGGCTGATCACGGCCGCCCATTTGGGATACTTGGAAACAAACATTCCGCAAACCGGACATTTCGCACCGTCTGGAACGTCAATCTTGGCAGCGTGATCATGAGCAAAGCGTTTCACTTCCCACAGATACAGTGCCACGGCTTGAAACTGCTTTGGATTCAACCCTTCACACGTACCGTATGAAGCCATCGCTCCTTTCATGTCATTGATGGAGTTATACCGTGAGGTATCAACATCGTCGCATTTCATGTTATACATTTTTTTGCCCATCGGATACATTTTACGCTCTTTCTTTTTCTGTACCATCGCCACGTCTTTTTTCAGCGTTTGCCGCGCTTTTGCAAACGCCGTGTCAAAATCCATAAGCTGCCCGCCGAAATTTTGCATAAACTGCCTGGCGTGGGCCTTGTTGGCAAAAGCGTATTTGCTTTTCATACTCATCGTACCCGGAGCTTTCGATCCGTATACGTAATACGCCTCTTTGGCTTTGATCATCTTTTCAGTCTGCGCATCGGCAACCATAATCGTATCGATGCGTGTCTCAATAGCGTCAAGATCATGGGCAAGACAGCGCATAGAACAGTACTGCTTTTTGATGCCGTCTTTAAGCTTGACCGCGTGGTTGGTTTTGTAAAACATTTTCAGTTTCATGCCGCATACTGGGCAAAATTCCTTGCCTTTGCCCTCCTGAATGATCTGGGCACTGGACGTGGACGCTTTTTTGTCAAACGACTTGGCGTTCATGGGTGATAAAAGCAGCGCGATCACTGCCAATAGTTGCATAAGTTTCATTTTTCTCTCCTTTTTTTTAATGTGTGTTTTGTATATGCCAGGCTTATCATTTCATATTCCACCTCCTAACCGAATATATTCACACCGTTTGTGTAAATATAGGAAAATATAAAATACAGCGAAAGCAGCATAAACGCGCCGCTGAAAAAAAGCGCGTATTGTTTTTGTTTTTTCCCGCTTTGACGCAGAAACAGCTGCCTGAAAGCGCCGTCTACGCCAAAGTAGCTGCCTAAAAACAGCGTGATATAAAGAAAGTACCCCACGTATAAATACTCTTTTTGCAAAATGCAAAAAGGACAGGTGTGGGAGGGGTTTTCGTAAATATAGGGGGATACGAAATAGATCACGCCAAAAAGGCCGACTGTTATAAAAACAAAAGAAACAAACAGCGACCCCGCCGCATACACTTTTGATTTGCAAAAACTCAACAGCAAAAACGCCATATGCAACGCAAACGCTGCGGCAAAAACAGAAGCGATCACTTCCCATCCGGGAAGCACGTAACTGCCGATAACGTTTGTTCCCGAAAACGTAACCGAACAGCAGCTGACCACTTTTTGCGTATCCAGTCCGAAAATAACGGCATAATCCAGGATCAGCTCGGCAAGCAGCAGAGCAAAGATAAAAAAATACAACCCGATCTTCATCTTTGTGTAGGGATAATCAAGCTTTTGTTTATCGATTTTGTCGATACTGATCCAGAGCAAAAAAGCAAAGAGCATAAAGATTTTCAGCCCGATCAGCTCCCATCCCGGGTTTGTGGCATTGAGCACGCCCACACCGCACATAGCCGCTTTGATAAACGGCGTCAGCGAATCAATCATATAAAACAGATACAGTGTCAGCGCGATTTTAAAATACAACACAAAATGAATCACCGTGGTAATCAGATGCAGTACGTTTTCGTTTTCATACTGTTTTTGATCGCTTCTTGTAAAATCCCAGCTGCGAAACAGCGGCAGGGCTTTGGCAAACACGGCCGCACCCAATGCAAAAAGCGCCGTGTTGGCACCCAGGTACCCGATCGTCGAAGCCGTCAAAATCATACGAGCCTGCCCTCCTTTATCGCAATCACCCTGTCAAAAAGATCGCTTTCATACAGAGTGGGGTCATGGGTGACCACCACAACCGTTTTTTTCATCTTTTTTAATACCCGCAAGAGTTCTACCAGCTGGCCGGTCAGTTTTTTATCCAGATTGGCACTTGGTTCATCGGCCAGTATCAGCTTTGGATCATTGACAATAGCCCTGGCAATAGCACACCGCTGTTGTTCACCGCCGGAGAGGTTTTTAGTGATCATATCTTTTTTATGTTCGATATGAAACGTTTCCATCGCCTGCTTTGTGAGAGCGTCAACCTCTTGTCTGCTTTTGTCTGAGGGCACAAGTACCGACGCGACGTTTTGGGCCACGCTCAGAGTGGGCAGGAGGTTGAACTTTTGGAAGACAAACCCGATATTATCTCTGCGAAATCGTGTGGCGTGGTGATCGGGTATTTTTGTAATGGCCGTATCACCGATTGTCACATCCCCGCCGCTTGGCTTGACAAAACCGGCCATAATCGAAAGCAGCGTACTCTTGCCGCTGCCGCTTTGTCCGACGATCACGCAGGATTGTCCCTCTTTGATCGACAGATCGATCCCGGCTAAAGCGGTGTGGGTCTGGGTTTTGCCGATATAGGTTTTTGACAGATTGTTGATTTGTATCATTTCACATGCTCCCCCACATCGATCACGGCCGAACGCCAGATGGGGATCAGTACGATCGAAAGATAAAGTGCCATACCGATTAACACGATCGCTGCGATATGCAGGCTCTGTGTCCCCGAGTGCAGATCAAGTTCTGGTCTGAGTTCACTGTTGCCTGTAAACAGCTCCTGCAACAGCGGCGCGTTTAATCCGTATACAAACAGGTACGCCGCCGCTAAAGCTGTAATGAACGCAAAAACGCTCAAAATCGCGTGTTCTAAGAATTTTAGTTTGATGATATCTTCAACCAGCCACCCGATCGCGCGCAGCGTGGCGATCTCTTTTTTATCTTCATCGCTCATGCCGCTTGCCTTTTCATATATGAGTAAAAACAGGGCAAAAAGACAAACGATAAAAAGGGCCAAAAAGATTCCGCTTTTATAATCATACATTCCGTTATACGCCGAGTACAGATCATCTTTGGTCACAACCCGCACATCGCCGAATTTTTCGCCGATCTTTTGGGCAACGGTATCGACTTCTGTTTGATTGGGTACTTTGACGATAATATCGGTGGCTTTGTCTTTAGGCATCCCAAATATTTTTCTGGCCAGGTCGTTGGACATAAAAATACCGTCTTTGCCCTCAAATCCGATCTTTTCATCAAGGATTTTGCCGATATCGATTCGCAGTTTCTCTCCCTCAGGCGGATAAAAATCAAAAAAGGTTTCAAAATATCCCCGATGCAACACTTCCATCACCTCTTTGGTAATAATAATTTCGCCTGCTTCCAGGGTGTCGAAATAATCATAGCTTAGCTGCGTGAGCCTGTCTTTGTACGCATCCAGATACAGATCAAGTCCGATCACGGTCAGATTCACCCCGCCGTTTTGCAAACGCCTGTGGGGAAAGTAGTAATACCCCCAGACCCGTTCATTGACCGCGCTGACGCCGTTGATATCTGCTATTTTATACACCCGGTCCCTCTCGATTGGCTCCAATCTGCCGCCGATGACTTTTTGCACCGTGATTTCAGGCATCTTGGCAATAGAACCAAGGATTTGTGATTTGATACCAAGGGCGGTAAAAAGTACCACGCTGAACACAAACACGGTCAAAAACAGGCCAAAAAACAGCGCGCTGTTTTTGAAGCGTTTTTTGATCATGAATAAAAGGGCAAAATCCAGCAGTTTGGTATTCATCGCATCTTCTCTTTCACACTGTAGACAAAACTTTCTTTTTGCATCACATACGCGCCGGGAAACTGATAATGCCCGCTGAAATAACCGTTAAGCCCTCCAAAGCGAAGATACAGGGTATCATTGCTGTAGGGAATGCCCGTCAGCGTCGTGGCATACGTCTGTGCGGACTGCTTGGCAAGAAGGGCGTGGGCGGCAGCGGCTGCGGACAATCCCAAAACAAAAGCAAGCATGATGAAAAAGACGGAGATTCTCATAACATTAATATGCGTCGTTTAAATAATTGAGAAACTTTTTATCCATACGGTCATAACCGAATATTTTGGTTCCGCTGTACTGCTCTTTAAACGTTTGCGCATCTTTTTTCAACCGAAACGAGATTACGTCATCGCCGCCTATGGTCATCATCGTACTGCCAAAGACGTAATGCGCTCCTCCGGCGTCGATAAAGCGCTTGGTGTTAAAATCGGTCACATAAACTTTGTAAATCCCGCTGTGGTTTTTTTTGCCTTTTTCAAGCAGATACTGAAAAGTGTATTTTGGCGAACTGAGCACATCTTTTTTTCCGTTGTTGTACTGAATGACACCGACAAACCGTTTCTGTTCTTTTAAAGGAACGTTTTTCACCGGGCATCTGGCATCTTTTTTGATATCCAAATCAGCATATTTCAACCCCTCAAGGTTGGCAATCTCCGCAAACAGCGCAACGGCTGCAAACGCTACGAGTACGATATGTTTCATAATAACTCCTTATACTAAATCTTTTTTTCTAAAAACTAAAAACCCAAGTACCGAAAACAGTATCCCCAGTAAGGCCGGGTAAAGCATGGCATAATAGACAAAAAACGTTTTTCCAAACTCATCGATGATAAAATACGACGCAGGACCGATTACGGCCAGTTCGGGATCAAAAAGCGAAATCGCTCCGATACGAAAAACCTGCAAAGGATTAATCAAGGCGATGGAAAAAACCACTTCCGCGCTGGCGTATGCTTTGGACAGTATCCCAATCAGCAAAATATCGATAAAGGCAAGCAGCAAAAGCCATAGGAAAAAAGCCGTTCCAAGAGCGACTTCCTGCGTTTTGACAACCGAGGAGATAAAAAAACTAAACCCCAGAAAGTTGATATTCAGCGCCAGAATCAATCCGATGTAAAACAAAAACTGATCCCAGGGTACGTTCACGCCTTTGACTATACCCCAGATAACGGCGATCACCAAAGCCCCGACTACCGGGATGGTAACAGTCAGAAAACGCCCCAGGATACGTCCGAAGTAGTAATCTCTCAATGCGATGGGAAAAGAAAGCAGGTATTCTAAAACATTGCTGTCCCGATCAGCAGCGATCGTTCTGACGGTACTGATGAGTATAAAGATAGGCAAAACGACAATCGTAATCTGAATAAACATCAAAAGCAGTCTGCTCAACCCGCTAAATCCCTGAACCTTCGAATCGGTCACGCCGCTGATAAAAAACAGCGCGACTATCCCGCCAAAAACTAACGCATAAACTAAAAACCATTTTGACCGAAGCGATTCCTTGACATCTACAGTCAGTATCAACATTAAATTTTTCATTGCGGTTTTCCTAATATGTGGTTTCGTACATGGTCGTAATCATAATTTCTCTTTCCTTCCTGCTTTTCTTTGTAAGCAGCCCATCCGTAATCCATCGGCGTTATTTCACCCCGGACCCAGAACGCGTCTTGAACATTGACCCACTCGCCGCTTTCGGCGTCGGTCACATAAGTGATTGCCTTTTCTTCCCAGTCAATCCCCTGTTCGTCAAACCACAGTACCGCGCAGCCTATATCATCCCAGTAATACCGCTTGCCCGTATCCGGGTTCACCGTCTGCGCGGCGTATTTGCGGTCACTGACGATCATTTTGCACCGTTCGCAGATTTCTCTGTCGAATTTGATATCTTTTGCGCCGGTATCAATCTCCCCGCATCCGGTAAGCAGCAATACAAGCAGCAATACAAGCAGAAAAAAAAGACTATACCGTTTCATCCAGTGTCACCTTTCCCAAATCCATCTGTATCTTTCTGGTGATGATGTGGCCCACCTCTTCAAGCCTGTGGCTGATAAAGATCATCAAGCGTTCATCGTCAAAATCATTGAGCAACGCGTAAAACTTTTCCCTGCCTTTTGGGTCCAGATTGGCCGTGGGTTCATCAAAGATAAACACATCGGGCTTTTTGGCCATGGCTATGGCTATCAGTAGCTTTTGTTTCATCCCTCCCGAAAGTTTGAAAAAAAGCTTTTTGCGATGCTGGGTAATATCCAGATCCATCCTGTTACACAGCGAAATAATCTCTCTGACGTCGGCTCCGCTTGAAATCTGCGCGTAGCGCATCAGTTCGTTTACGCTAAACTTTATCGGGGGCGGAAGCTGGGGAACAAAACCGATGCTTTGCAATGCTTGCTGACGTTTTTTAAACGGATTGTATCCCTTGATAGAAACCGTTCCTTTTGTTGGGATATACTCTCCTAAAACAGTTCGTACAAGCGTTGTTTTGCCCGCACCGTTTTGGCCCATAATGATCACTTTCTCATCGTTTTGAAACCGCAGCGACACGTCATCAAGCGATTTTTGTCTGCCAAATGTTTTTGTTAAATTTTGTATTTCGATCATATCAGCTTCTTTAATTTGGTATCGTAACGCAGCGCGTCTTTGTGGCACACTTCCACGCATCTTCCACACAGCGTGCAATCGCCGCTGATGATAGCTTCTTCACTGTTGCCCTTGTGATCGGCGTTTTTTTTCGTAACTTCAAGAACGTGGGGAACGATGCACACGTCCACACACACCTGGCAGTGATCACACCTGTCATCCCACACGATCTTGGTGGCACTGGGCCAGCCTATCATGGTATACGTAGTACCGACAGGACAGATATAGCGGCACCATCCGCGCTGGGAATAAAAAATCTCCACGATAAACACCGCCAGTACAAACAGCAGCGCCACGCTCCAGCCGTAAATAATCGCCCGGCTCAAGATACCGACGAGATTAAACATTTCAAAAACAACGTACCCGCTTATAAAGGCAAGGGTTAAAAAGATAATCCAAAAGATATATTTAACTCTGTGGTCAAAATCTCTTTTTTTAATAATCTTTTTAGCCACCAGCCGGCGATTGATCTTTTCCCCGATTTCGCCGAGGATCGTATAGGGACATACCCACGAACAGTACGCCCGTCCACCGATAAGAAGATAAACCACGACAATCGTCAGCGTGCCGATGATCAGATTAACCGGTATACTGTGGTACGCGGCAAACACTTCAAGGGTAACAAAGGGATCGATCAGGTGAAATCCTAAAAATCTCGATCCCGTCAGCGTCCCTTCCAGCATTTGCAGATCAACAGCATACGACAGTACGAACAAAAGATGGATGCCGATAACGCTCAACCACCTGTAAAACCGCAGCCCGAGCTTTTTTTTACCGTTTTTGTCCGTTGTGACAAAAGTGCTGAAAAACGGCTCATTGTCTATCGTTGCCCTGGTGTTATATTTATCCATAATTTCCTCGATTAAAATTTAGAAATTTCAGCAGCCAGTTTTGCCAACTCTTCATCGCTTGTATTCTCAAGCAAACCTTCCATCAATGAGTTTTTCACTTCACCGCTTCTATACTCATCAAGTTTTTTCAGGATATAATCGATGCTTTTTCCATTGATCGCGGGTGCGACGGTCGTACCCTCTCCCTGTTTTCCGTGGCAGGAGGAACAGTTGACAAGGTATTCCCGGCTGCCGCTCTCACCCGAGAGTGTTTTGGTCATCTCTTTTAACTCTTGCAGCTTTTTATCCTCTTTGCTGACCTCATCTGATTCCTGCTGAGAACTTTGTTCCTTCTTGTCTTTTTCCTGCTGTGCCTGTTTTTCCCGCTCCTGCGAACTTGACACATCCTGAATAATCATATACAGCATGACTAATACCAGCCCGGCGGTAATTGCTACCCCGATCTTTTTTCCGATACTCATTATTTACTCTCCCTTACTTCTTTATTCAAATCTGCAATCTCCTCAGCAAGCGCGTCGATCTCTTCCTGATCCATCTGAGATACAAGGTATTTCATCAGCACGTTTTTTTCCGTGCCCTGCCGATACGCGCTGATCATATCCGAAATCTCTTCTGCCGTTTTATCAAGCAGCGAGGGGCCGACCACGCCGTTGGCATACCTGTTGTGGCAGGCTGAACATTTGACAATGAAGTTTTTGCTCATCGTTTTACCGAGAATATGATCGCTGACGTTGTCATAACTGTTTTTTGTCGTCGCCATTCCTTTGATCTGTTCGGTGGTTTCAGTCTCTTGTCCGTCATAGGCCAGATTCAACTTCCTGTTGCCGTCAATATCATATTGATACAAGCTGGCGTACTCTTCCTCCACCGGCTCTACCTGTGCTTTCGTTACTTCTATCTCCCTTTTGGAAACGTCCGTAGCAGCCTTGCTTTTTGCTTCCTGCTGCTGATCTTCTTTTTTTTCCTGGCATCCTGTAAGCAGCAGTGCGCACACCGCTGCGTATATAAAAAGTTTCATCCATGTACCTCCTGATAATCCGCCCGTGGAATAATGACAATCGCTGATTCCCCGCTTACCGGGCAAAGTTCCTCGCATACACCGCACCCCACGCATTCAGAGCGCACCTGAGGGTACCACCGTCCGCGCTCATCCTGAACCATCCCGATCGCTTTTTCTTTTTGGGGATAGGGACACAGATCAGCACAGATTGTGCAGGGTTTGTCCACGTAGTTTTGTACATCTTCCAATACCTTTGCTTCGCGTTCATTGGTGTTTGGATGCGTCAGGATACGCTCGATATCTTCCTCTCTTACGTTTTGCCCCAATGTAGCCAGACATTTATCGGGACGTTTTAAAAACGCCATCCCCATCTGCACCTGATGGGCTTCCATGACATCATGGTCAAGCGAACCGGTCGGACACGCCAATACGCAGGGCAGCAGATCGCACAGATAGCATCCGCGTTCTCTGGCCTCTACGTAGGGGGTGCCCACGGAACTGCCCTTGTCTATATCATACAGATGCAGCGAGTGGTAGGGACACACCTGCACACACTGACCGCATTTAATACAGGTGGCTAAAAAATCATTTTCCCTGATCGCCCCGGGAGGACGCAGTATGGGTTCATCTGCGTTCAGTCTGGGCGCAAGCAGACTGCCGCCTCCCAGCACTCCGCCAAAGACAAGAGCCGATCCCCCTATCTTTACAAAGTTCCTTCGTGCTTTATTTACTTTTTTCAAAATCAATCTCCATTAACGGTTTTTCATCGACAGCCAGAATATCAGGCTGGGAAAAGGGCGCGATCTTTGCCAGAAAATTAAGCAGTTCCACGACTACGGAGCCGTAAAAAAACTTGATGTTTTCATTATATAACCAGAGTTTGTCGGCATATACATAATGGCGGTGGGGAATATCCCCGATACCGTCGTTGTTTCTGTCAAAGCCCTGATAATCATCCCAGTAATTTCTATTCCACGTATTGACATCCAGATTGTTTCTGGGGCTGTCGCTGACGATGGCTTCCATATTGCCTTTGATTATATTTTCTTCAAACAGCGACTGTTCCCTGCTGACTTGAAACTGTATTCCGTTTGAGTTGTACAGTATCTTGTTGCGTTTATACGTATTGACCGTACCGGGCTGATAGGGCGACTGGTCCACGTAAATCCCTCTGGCGTTATAAATAATATCGTTATCCGTGATCGTAAAATTCGAACTGTCCTTCATCCCGATGCCGACGCCAAAAGACCCAACGGCGTTTTTGACGACGTTGTTGACCGCCGTAGTTCCGCTGCTGTACATAAAAAATATCCCCACCGAGTTATGCTCATAATAGTTGTCTCTGACCATATTTTTGCCCGCGTACATAAAATGCAGCGAATAGCGCCCCCGGTATCCCTCGTTTTCTGCGATCAGGTTGCCGCTTGAATACCAGACGACAAAATCCCTGGATTTGTACAGTACATTGCCCGTTAACTCATTATCATGCGAATACCACATTCGGATACCGTCACCGCGCATCCCAAGATCCACCCCTTCAAAAGAGGTAATGTAATTATCCCGTATCCTGGATCTGTGCACCTGCTGGATGTCGATTCCAAACAGGGTTTGTTCAATCCGGTTATTTTCAATCGTGACCGAATGTACATCTTCAGCTTTTATCGCGCTGTCGATATTTTTAAAATTATTACCGCTGCCTGAGACGGTGACGTTTTTGATCACGACGTTGGAACTTTTGATCGTAATCACGGTTCCTTTTCCATCACCAACGATACGGGCCTTTTGATTAACACCGTCAATCGTGAGGGGTTTTTTGATAATGATATTGCCCTCATATTTCCCCTCGGGCAGCTTTAGCGTCGCGCCCCGCGGCGCGTCGTCTATCGCTTTTTGCAACTGACCGGCCTGGGTTGAAACCAGGGCAAAAAGCAAGATAAAAAGTATCCTCATCGCCTACTCTTTTGAACTTTGCGATTCTTTTCTTTTTGAAAATACGGCTAAAAGAGACAATACGCTTGCGGCGATCATGACGTAAAAACCCGTTGTCGGATACGAATGGGTCGTAAACTGGGCAACCTTGCCGTCACCGAAAACCGTGGGCATAAAGGGTTTGACCGTAAATGCGCCCCACTCTTGCATATTGTGACCGTACCAGTACAGCCATCCCGCATAATCAACCAAAAACGCCACGGGCAGAACAATGGGTATAACCATTAAAAGCCAGGACCATTTGTGTCTGGTGAACAGAAACCAAACCATGAAGATTGTCATAATAATCACAAAATAGGGAACGATCGCCCGCTCGATTTTGCCGCCGTAATCCATGGGATACATCCCGATATAGTGGTTGATCGTATTCATCTCATGCACATCCCCGCTGTATCCGTCAAAGTGGAAAAAGACCGGAATCCCGTTTGGAAAAGCAGATTTTGGATAATTGGGCGCTTCCAGCGATACGCTCCAGATAGGCAGCGAAGCCGGACCGATTTCTGATCTGGTTTCGATCATTTTTTCCAAAGATCCCTCCGCACGCTCGGGGGTATAGGGACTGACATATTGAAACTGACTGTAAAAATCCCATATGGGATACGCATAGGAAGGGATTTCCTGGCTGTTATGATTTTCTATTTTTTCCAAAACCCCGTGAAATCCTAAAACAGGAAACGTAAAACTAAACGTAAGCAGCAATAACGCTATTACCGTAAATATCTGATATTTTCTCATTTCTCACCTTTTTTTGCTGTAGCCCAAGAGGGCATTTATAAAAACGTACCCCTACATCTTTTGTAAATGCCCAACGTCTCAGGCCTGTTTTTTATACGCCGCACCCTTGTTGCAAGGATGCGGCAGTGTATCACTGCGTTGATACTGTTATCGGGATTTAAAACAGTTGCGCGTTTTCATCCACCCATTTAAGATATTCGATGATATCTTTTGTCTCTTCTGACGTCATCCCCTGATTAGGCATCTTTAGTTTGAATGCGTTAATCATCGCTTCCATATAAGGATGATCATAATACTCTTCAGGATTCATGATGAAGTTGTATAAAAACTCTTCACCGTTTGCGTGTCTGTTCAAAGCGCCGACAAGATCGGGACCGGAACTGACTTTACCGATGACGTGGCAGCCGGTACAACCGCCTCGAAGATATGCTTTTTCGCCTCTTAGGGCAGCATCACTCATAGGCGTGGCGAGTTCTTTAGCCAGTTTGCTTTTTGCCCTAAGCCCTACATCGGCGGCTTTAACATACTGCTGCCATACCTGGCTTAGCCATAACACGGCGTCGTTTACATTGCCCACTTTATACGCTTTGTCCGCTTTTTCCTGGTATTTGTCGGCTTTTTTGTATAACCCAAGCGCTTCCTCGGCCGATCGTTTCACTTCGGGATATTTTTGATAATCGTTTTCTTTCAAAAATTTCACCACACTTTGGATAACCTTATCGGTTGCCTTGTTTCTGTCGACGGCTTTTTGATACTCTTTTTCCAGTTTTTCAGGGTCCATGTTTTTAAGCTTGGCCGCTTTATAATCGGGATACTCTTTGTCGGGATCTTTCACATACAGATATCCCATCATCTCTAAGTGAAGCGCGGAACAAAACTCCGTACAATAAAATGGAAACACACCCTCTTTATCCGCGGTAAACTTAATCGTAGTTGTTTTACCCGGTTCGATGGAAGCGTGCATATCAAGACCTGAAATCGTAAACCCGTGGGTTTCATCGATAGCTCTTTCCAGATTGGTGACATAAATACTCACCTCATCGCCTTTGTTGACGGTAATATGTTCGGGATTGATGTGGCTTCTGACGGCTGTCATATAGACTTCAACTTTGTTGCCGTCACGTTCAATCCGTTCCTGTCCGCCAAGCGTGGCGTGTTCGTGGGGTTTGCCCTCTCTGGTGTTGGTACCCATTTCATATGTTTTGGCCGGATGAACCTTATCTGCTTTGATACTGGTGACATCGTGGGGTTCGCCCAGACCGATTGGCATGTCATAAAGCATCTGCATCTTTTCTCCGCTGATATCGATCAACTGGTGGTTTTGCGGATGCAGTGGGCCTACGGGCAGGAATCTGTCGATTGAAAGCTTATTCAAAGCGATCAGGTATTTGCCGTCCGGGTCAACGGAGTTGCCTTCCATCGTTTCGATATGGCCGATATTATAGTGGATAGGAATTTTATCGATAACCTGTTTCTTTTTAAAGTTCCATTTCACAACTTGAGAATCGACATACAGCGACGTATACACGATTCCCTCTTCATCATCAAAGGCGTTGTGCAACGGCCCGAGACCAAGTTCCACCTGTCCGTGCATCGACTTTTCAAGATCAAGGATAGGGATACCGTATTGGTCTTTGCCCTCGTACTCTTTGTTTTTGATCAGTTTTTGGATTTTTCTCCAGTCATAAATCGTTGACATCGTATCAAGCTTCCCGCCGATAATGATATATCTGCCGCTTGGACTTACATCCACGCCGTGGGGCGATTTGGGAGCGGGAATCAAAAACAGCGCACCCGCGTCAACGGCGGCTTCAATGCTGACGACCTTGTGATCATTGATAATGTCATAGTTTTCGGGGTCTTTGGCCACCTCTTCCAACATCTGCCAGTTATACACATGCAGCCAGTCCGCGTCGTTTCTGGCCGTACCGGCTTCAAACGGAGGTTTGCCCTGTTCGATACCGCCTGTGTACATTTCGGAGTTGAAACTGTTGGTAAACGCCCAGCCCATGGATTCACCTTTGCCCGCCTGGGAAAGATCCTGCATATACGGAGGCAGTTCCAGCGTAAACGATCTGTCTTCATCGATCTTGCCTTCATCCCAGTCAAACTTCCACAGCGATATACCGCCTCTGTACTCTTCCTCGTACGCTTCTATAGGTACATAATCATTATGCAGCGGCGCGGCATATTGCGCGGCATCGATGATATACTCGGTATTTGGGGTTACAAACGACCCGCCGTGCGTACTTTTGAGCACCGGGTTGGTCACAATCTGCGTGGTTTCAAAATCATGCAGATTAATAACGGCTATTCTTGGATTGGCTTTATCATTGATAAAAAGGTAATCGCCGGTATAACTGCCCTCTTTTTGCGTCAGGTTGGGGTGGTGGGTATCGCCCCAGTTCATCTCCTGCCCCCTGATTTTACCCTGGTCTAAAATCTTTTTGGATTCTTCGTCAAAACCGTACCCCTGCCAGGGTTCGGGCGTAAAAACCCCGATATATTTCAAAATCCGCATTGACGGAACCCCGTATACGATCACCTGACCGGACTGTCCGCCGGAACTGAAAACATAATACTCATCATGCATCCCTGATGGCGTATACGTTTTAGCCGCGGCCAACATGTCCTGTTCACTCAAGCCTCTTTTATCCATAATGGTTTCTAACTCACTGTTAGCAACAGCACTATGGGCAAAAAAAGCCAACGTCGCACCAACCATTGATGCTTTTTTTAACGTCGAAAACATAACTATCTCCTTTTTTAAGATACGTTACAATTATAATTTATATAAGAAAATATTTTTTTGATACCGATCATTAATTTTTTCTTAAATCTTCATTTATGCCGTTTACGTATTGAGGTATTATCAAAAAACAGGAAGCTAATAGATCTCTTTGAGGCCTTCGGGGTTCATAATTATGATTTTGCCGTGGTCCAATTCTATTAATTGTAATTTTCTGAGTTTCGCCAATGACCGTGAAAGAGTTTCGGGATTGATCCGAAGCCGCTGGGCGATCTTCCATCTTTTTTCACTGTTAAAACGCTGCACATCATCCAGGATCGATTTTGCCACCTTTTGAATTGCGGTCAATTCCACGATATCGGAATAACAGCTTTTGTTGACGTGGTAGGTCAGCTTATCAGACATCGATTCAAGCAATGCTTTATATCCAATATGGGAATGGTTCTGGCTGTAGCAGAAAAAATCCAGGTATTTCTGGTAGTTGATCCTGATAATTGTGCAGTCACTTTCACAGCGCCCGGTTGCGGGGAAAGGGATGTTTTTGATATTGGCCAGTTCGGCAAAGAGCGTTACGGGTTTGAAAAACCGTAAAATCTGCATATTTTTCATATGTTCGCTTTTATACACGTACACACTGCCTTTGACCAGCAGGTGCAGATGGCTCGGGTCTTCCCCTTCAAAAAAAACAATAGAATCTTTTTCGTAATCGGCTATCGTACTGGCACTGACAAGATCATCGATCATTGCCTGCGTAAAATTATTAAAAAAACTTTCCAGGTAGGTTTTCATCTGACTCATCACATATCCCTTTTGCAGTGCTGCAATAGATTGTGCAAAACTTGTCACAAAAAGCGCAGATATGAACCTTACAAAGGGGGTGGGATTAGTTCACAATCACTTCATGTTGCAAGTTGACAAATTTTGCACATTTATATTGTAAGTAATTTCCGGGAGTAAAATATTGACTTATGTCAAAGAAGAGTTGCAAATCAAACTGCGCAGTTAACACTCAATTAACACTTCTATATTATACTTCGTGGTGTAGGTCGAAAACAGCACGGAGCAAAAAACGGCGAAAACATAACTATCTTCCTTGATTCACTGCCGTTTTTTGCTTTTGATCAATACTGCTCGTACAGATACGCCGCGATAGCTTTGAGCGTATACGCATCATCAACCACTTTTGGCATAAGCCCGTACTCACGCACCCACTGTTTCATCCGTGATGTTTCATACGCCGGATCAAGCAGCCACTTGGTCATCTGGTTGACAAATACTTTTTTTTCGGGATAGTGCATCCTGTACACGGCTACAAATGCTACGACCGAAGGCGCGGCGTTGTCGCTGTACTCATTGTGACAGCCGGTACAGTTGCCCTGAAAATACAATCCGCCTGCATTTTGCGCCAAAACCGTCTGCACAAGCAGCACCAAAGCGGCGATAATCCGTATCATGAACTTTTTGGCACGCTACCGGTTTCCAGCATCTTACGGGCTGCATACAGTGGCACGCCTTTTTCATACAAAAACCCCTGCACCGCGTCAATACCCATAGCATTGACAAACTCCAGTTCGGCCCCCTTTTCTACCCCTTCAGCCAGTATTTGCAAACCCAGACCTTTGCCAACTGTCACCATCGCCGAAACAATGGTTTGATTTTTTGGCTGTTTGTGAATGTCGCGGATAAAACTCATATCGATTTTGAGTTTATCAATGGGAAGGTCTTTGAGATAAGCAAGCGAAGAGTAGCCGGTACCAAAATCATCCAGCGCGATTGAAAAACCGAGTTGACGCAATTTGGTTAACACGCGCCTGATATATTCAGGATGAGTCAGGACAGCGCTTTCAGTAATCTCCAGTTCGATCAGGCCGGCATCGCAGCCTGTCTGCGCAAGCAGCGTTTCAAGATGGTTGAGAAACTGCGGATGGGCTACATGCCTGGCAGAAACATTCAGGGCTAGCTTTTGAAAGTGCTTTGTCTCTTTTGCAAGCTTTTGGGCGGTGACAAACCCTTCATGCAGAACATACAAATCGATATCGATGATCATGGAACTTTGTTCGGCAACGGGAATAAACTCCGACGGGTTGATAAGCCTGTCACCGCGGTGCCATCGCACAAGCCCCTCAAAACCTACGATCCTGTTGTTTACCGGGTCAACCTGGGGTTGGTAATGCAGCAGCAGCTGCTTTTTTTCCAGCGCTATTTTGAGGTTGACGGCGGTATCGCTGTGCCTGATCGCATCTTTGGTAAAACCCACCTGATAAAACGTGTACGTATTTTTACCCATCTCTTTTGCCTTACTCAGGGCCGCGTCCACGTTTTGCAACAGTTTTTGCGTATCGCTGCTGATGGGACCGAAATCCTCTATTCCCACGCTGGCGGTTACGTAAATATCGGTTTCGCCCACCAAAATGGGTTTGGCCAAGCGATCCAGAAACTCTTCAACCTCTTTTTGTATCCGTTTACGGTCATTGTATTGCGCCACCACGGCAAACTCATCCCCGCCCATGCGAAAAACTTCGGCCTGCTGATCAAAAATATCACAAAGCAGTTCAGCCACTTTTTGCAGCACTTTATCCCCGAAACGGTGGCCGTAGGATTCATTGATGATTTTAAACAGGTCAAGATCAAGCAGTATAAGCGTACGCACCCGCCCTTCTCTGGCCGCCGCGTCCAGCTTCTCGGTCATATCCAGCCGGTTTGGAAGTCCGGTCAGCTGATCGTAGTGGGCCAGGTCGTAATACTCCTGCTTTTGCCTGGAGAGGTTATGTTCATTTTCTTTTTGGCGGGTAATATCTCTTGATATCCCAAAGGTTCCCAGAATATCGGCGCTGCTGTCACGTACGATACCTTTGGTGATCCAAAAGCTGTACTCCCTGTCTCCGACACTGAAGGTTTCTTCTTTGTTGGTGATATTGTGTTCATGCAGTACCGCCGCGTCGTCTGCGCGCATTTTCCGCGCCGTATCGGGGTCAAAAAGCGCGTAATCGTCAAGTCCGATCACTTCGTCTTTGTTTTTTCCCACCACCGAAGCCGCCGCTTCGTTAAAAAGCAGGTACCGGCCGTTTTTATCTTTGACGTAAATGGCGTCGGGAGTAGAGTTGATAATGGTATCAAGCAGATTGGTATAGGTATCAAGCTTGTTTTCAAGCTGCTGTTTTTGTTCGTATCGGCGAAGGCTTTCACGGATAAACGCTTTTGTCAAAAAATACAGCAGCACAGTCGTAAAAGCAACGAAAAACCATCCCTTATACGTCTGCAAAATCGTCAACTGATGCCGGCTTTGGGCGACGATTTCCACGGCCAAATCAGAAAGTAATATCCACACCATACTGACAAAAAAGTAGATACCCGCTGTCTTCAGCGCGTTTTTACCGCTTAAAGAAGATTGCAATCCCATGCGACGATGCCTTTTATAAATACATTCATACCATTGTAGCACATCAAAGATTATCCCGCCGTGTTGCCAAAGTAATTGATTGATTCAGGAGGTTATGACAAGCGGCAATCCGGCGGGAAAAGGCGCCTTGCAGCGCAATTATACGATATTGATTCAAAAAAAAATTTGACAAAGGTCAAATACAAACAACATTGATATGCATCAATGAACGCAAGGTGATGTTACGGTATGCTGCGGCAAAAAGGCTGATGATGTTGTATCTGATACTCAAACTCGTTCATATTTTTTCGGTTTTAATCTACGGGGGATTTTTATTCGTAGACAACCTCTTTTTGTCAAAAATGAAGCGCACCCTGCCGGCTTTAGAAGCGTCACGGGCAAAAGAAGCGATTATGATCCATGTCCGCAAAGTCGTACCCTACGCGCTGATGACGGCGGTGATAAGCGGAATGTTTTTAATGTATCTGCATTTTGGCAAAATCCAAAACGGCTTAAGTCAGTATCAAATTCTGTTGTCACTCAAAGCGTTTCTGGGACTGTGGCTTGGACTTCGGGGAGTAAACCAGAAATTTTTCGGTATCCAGCCGCCGGTGTTTAAAAGCCACCTGTTTCCTTTTGTAACAGTTATCGTGATCGTCATCATATCGCAGGTAATGTACTACGTTTAAACAAAGATTAAGGAAAAACCGTGCCGATACAAATGATCGGCACGCCGCATCCGCCGCCGCAAGATGTAAATCACTGTGTATCGTATAAGAGGGTTATAAGGATGATACCGGCGGCACGATGACAATAGAAAGTATAGGAAAACTTATCATGTTTTGTTTTGACTTTCGTCAATTCCACATTAATTGACCATAGTCAAGATTTTTTGGAACCGTTTTGTGCGATAATGAAGAACGCTAAATCAAAGGAGCGGTTATGTATCTTTCGCAGATTACGGTGCTGGTTGTTGACGATGAACCCCAGATCCGCCAGCTGGTAGGGAAGTTTTTACAAATGCTTTGCAAAGAGGTTTTTATAAAAGACAGCGGCCAGAGTGCGTGGCAGTGCTATGAAAACAATGCTGTCGACCTTGTCCTGACAGATATCAGAATGCCCCACATCAACGGCATCCAACTGCTTGAAATGATCAAACAAAACGATGCGGAACAGATCGTGGTGCTGTTTTCGGGATCAAACGATATAGAGTTTCTTACCCAGGCGATCAACCTGGGAGCCGACCAATTTTTCAACAAACCCCTTGATTTTAACCGGATGAAAGAGCAGCTGGAGCTGCTGGCAAAAAAAATTGTCGCGACAAAAGAGAACGAACGCTACAAAAAGCTGCTCAAACAGCGGTGGGATATCGACCAAAGCAGCTACAAAAGTCTCATCAACGAGTTTGAACAATACCTTGAACTTATAGACGAAACCAACTGCATCCGCAGATACGACTTAGATGGCAACGTCACCTTTTATAATGAAAAACTTGCCAAAAAGGTTCATCCCGACACTATGCAAAGCGCTTTTGAAGACAGCTGCCAAAACAACCGAAAATTCAATATCAACAAACTGCAAAACTATCTGGAAACCAAAAGCACCTTCAAAGATATTATCAAACACCGCCTGCCCGACAAAGAGATCTACCTTGATACCGCAGTGATTAAACTCAGGGATAAAAACGGTAATGACAAGGGGTATTTGGAACTTGGCTATGACGTCAGCAAAATCTTTACGCTCAACAAGGAACTGGGCCGCCTCAGCGATGAAGTGATCTATATGATGGGGTCCATGGCCGAAAGCAGATCACTGGATACGGCCCGCCACCTTGAACGCGTCACGCAATATGTCAAAATTTTGGCAAAATATACCGATTTAAGCGATGAGCAGCGCACCCTTCTCGTGCGCGCCACCCCGCTGCACGACATCGGCAAGATCGCCATTTCCAATTCGCTTTTGCAAAAACCGGGCAAGCTTGACAAAGAGGAGTTTGAACGTATCAAGGAGCACACCACCATCGGCCACAGTATTCTGTGCAGCGTCGACAATGAAATCTTCACCGCCGCGGCCACGATCGCGCTTACACATCATGAACGGTGGGACGGCAAAGGCTATCCGCTGGGCCTTGAAGGCGAAGAGATCGATTTCATGGGGCGTCTGGTGGGGATCGTGGATGTTTTTGACGCGCTGACTTCCAAACGCTCTTATAAAGATGCGTGGAGTATTGAAAAATCGCTTGATATTATCAAACCCGAAAGAGCAAAACAGTTTGATCCGCTGGTCCATGATCTGTTTTTTGAGCATATCGATGAAATTTTGGACGCAAAAGAAGCCGTCCAAAGCAATAATCATGCAAATGCTTAAAACTCTCAAAAAAAACAGACGACTTTTAAAAGCGGCTTTGTACAGCAGGGATAAAGACAACAAACGTCTTGTTTTAAAGCACCTTTTTGCTTTATTGATCATGACCGGCATTATTGTCCTGACGTTTGTTTTGCTGATTGCGCTCAACAGTATCAAATCCCAGGATGCGCATTTTATCAACCTCAGCGGAAAGCAGCGGTTTTTATCCCAGCGCAGCCTCTTTTTAATGAACCGCTACGCAAACGATCCCGGTTTGCAGCAAAAAAATGAGCTTTTTTTCAGCCTGAGCCAAATGCAGGAAGCCCAAAGCCGCCTGAGCGCGACAAACGGCTTTAAAGACGCCAAGCGCTTGTATACCATGATCGATGAGCGTATTGCCGCCTATACCCAAACCGCTGCCTCCCTTGTCAATCAAAAGCGACCTCCCACTACAGAACAGCTGCGCGCTTTTGAACTGCAAGCGACCAATCTCCTTGGACTTTTTGATCAGGCCACCACGGCCAGGGAAGAAGCGCTTTCGGCCAAAATCAAAACTTTTGAAACCATGATCATAGGCGCAGGTGTACTGCTTTTGTTGACGATCCTTGCCGAAGCGCTGTTTATCTTCCGTCCCGCCATTTTGCGCACGATGGAAAAAACAGCGGCGTTAAAAACGCTCAATGAACAGCTGGAGCAAAAGGTGCGCGACGAAATTGAGAAAAACCGCAAAAAAGAGCTGCTTTTGATGCAAAAAACAAAAGCCGCCGAAATGGGCGAACTGATCAACAATATCGCCCACCAGTGGCGCCAGCCCATCACTATCCTCAGCCTCTATATCGATACGATCAAGATGGATCTGGACGATGAACCGCTTAACAGGCAGGAATTGGACAAGTATCTGGAGCATTCCAAGGATACGCTGCAGCATATGTCTGAAACCATTAACGATTTCCGAAGCTTTTTTCAGCCAAGCAGCCATGACGAGGATTTCAACATCGTTGAAAGTATTAATAAAGTCGAAAAACTGCTGCATCATCATTTAACTTATCACAATATCCAGGTCAGTCAGCAGGTGGAAACCCCCTCGCATGACGCCCAGTACCGCCTGCACGGAAAAAAGGGTGAATTTGAACAATGTATGATGATTTTATTCAATAACGCAAAAGATGCTATCTTGCAGCGCAAAAAAAGAGGATACACGGGCGGTTTAATCCAGATTGCAGTGTATAAAGACCGTTACCACACCGTCTGCAAGATCAAAGACGACGGCGGAGGCATCCCCCAAAAGATACAACAAAACCTGTTTGAACCCTATTTTACGACTAAGGGCAAAGAGGGGACAGGCGTGGGTCTGTATATGTGTAAAAACATCATCGAAAACAAATTCAACGGCAAAATCAGCTTTGAAACCAACGGCGAGAATACGTCGTTTTATTTAAGCTTTGCGCAAATGTGAGTTTTTGGCATAAACCAACGGCAAACTGGTACACCATTTACAGGTAGAAAGAGGGTCATCAGCGGGTTTTTTAGGTTCAGAAGGAAGTGTTTTCAAAGACAAGGTTCAATCCGCCAGAAGCAGGGTTGACACGGCGTTAAAAGCGTATGAAACCACATTGAAAAAGCAGGATCAAAGTATCTACGGCCAGAAATTCAGGACACTGCTTGAAAGTATCGGTTCATCTTTGCAAAACCTAGGCCAACCCCGTCGTCAGGTCGATAACTTACAAATCTCGCTGGAAGAAGAACTAAAATACTACACCGACATCAACCAAAACTTTTTAGACGCGATCGCTACGATGGCGTCCATGGAACTGAACCCCCGGATGATCTCCAAGTTCAACGCCTATGCCAATTTTTTAAACGCCAAGGAGCGCGCCGGCCTGGAGCGCGCCGTGTTAGCCGTCACCTTTGCCGCCGACGCATTCCCCAAAGGGTATTATGAACGTTTTGTCACCCTCTACAGCGAACAGGATATTTACCTGCAACGGTTCCGGTTTTTTGCCGGCGAAGAAAACAGGAAGTTTTTTGAAAAAAACTTCAGTGACGGTGCCGTTTCGGCGGTGCAAAGCTACCGACACATCGCCAAAGAAAAAAAGGGCAGCGGTAGCTTCGGCGTTGACAGCACCAAATGGTTTGAAGCTTCCACCAGGCGAATAGGATTATTAAAAAAAATCGAAGACAGGCTGACCGGTTCCATCGTAACGACTGCCGATAGTATAAAAACAGACACCAGAAACGCAATGGTAAGCAATCTTACCATTTACAGCGCCGTTGTTTTGATTATTATCGTCTTTGGTCTGCTCAGTGCCAGAACCGTAACCAAAAAAATACGCAAACTTGACGCGCGTCTGGATACTGTCGTAGAAACGAAAGATTTTGACAAAAGGGTGGAAGAAAACGGCGATGACGAAATAACGTCAATCCAAAAAAGCGTCAGCAATCATCATGAATGCCGCTTTGGCAAATGGTATGAAAACGAAGGCAAAAAAGCGTTTGCCCATACAAAAAGCTATGATCAGATCACGCAGCCGCACACAAAAGTGCATGAACTGATGAAAGAGATCGCGCAGAAAACAAAACAAAACGCACTGACCAACAGTGAAATCATTATCAATGACTTTAAAGCGTGTGAACAAAATTCACAACAGTTATTTGGTCTGCTTGATGATATGATTTTGGAAAAAAAGGGATAAATGTCAAATAATAAACTCTCTGAGTTTTTGCATGTCGGATATAACGATTTTAGTCCCAACCATCTTGATCAGCTCTTTTCTTTTGAGCTTTTGAATGCTACGCGAGAGGGTTTCGGGGCTTATGCGAAGCAGCTGGGCGGTTTTGAATTTTTTATCTTTGTTAAACGTATCCAAATCTTCATAAATATACTTAGCAACCCGCATCTGCGCGCTGAAATGCCGCGACTGAGTACAGCTGTAGCAGCAGCTGTTTAAGTGGTATTCGTATTTATCGACAATGGAGTTCAAAAGGTACGAATACCCCAGTCTTCCCCGGTGTTGATCGTAGCAAAAAAGTTGCATATAACGCTCAAAATCGATTGAGATGATCCTGGAATCCCTCTCGCACCTGAGACTGGTGGGGTAGGTACTGCCCGTAATCACCGAAAGTTCCCCGATAAGGCAGAGGGGTTGAAAATAGCGCACCACCTGAAGGCGCTGCAGATGCTCGCTTTTATACTCATATACACTGCCTTTTGCCAGCAGATACAGCCTTTTGGCGCTCTCTCCCTCAAAAAATAAAATCGAATCTTTTGTATACGTTTCCATCTTGGCAATAGAAACCAGATCATTTATCATCGCGGTATCAAACGCTAAAAAAAACTTTTGCAGATAGTTTTTCATACTCACCTCCCTCATTATACGCACCCGCTGTATTAAAGAAAGTGTATCTTTTTTAGAAAAAAACAGATTTGACAATGGTCAAAATAAAAAATTTTCTGCATTCTTGATGGAAATCAATGCGTTATAAAAAAATTTTAATTAAAATAACAATAATAATTATCAATAAAGGATAAAAAATGCGATTACTCACGGTTTTACTTTTGATATTTTCTTTTGCCTTTGCGCAAAAGGCAGACAAGCTCACCCTCAGCGGTCCCATTGCAAACGTAAGCCACCCCTTTTTTCATATGATTGAAACGGGTGCGCTTGACGGTATTGCCAAAGAGGTAGAGTTTGTACAGTGGAACAACCCCGACGAGTTGCGTGCGCAGCTTATCAACAAGCAGGTTGATTTTGTAGCGATTCCCACAAACGTTGCGGCAAATCTGTACAACAAAGGAGTCGATATAAAGCTGCTCAATGTTTCTATCTGGGGAATCTTAGATATTGTCAGCCGTGACTTTTCGATTGAAACGATGCAGGATTTAAAGGGTAAAGAGATTGCGGTACCTTTTCGCGGCGATATGCCCGATATCATCTTTGAAGCGCTTTTACACGCAAACGGTATGCAAAAAGATGATCTTACGATCAAATACTACCCTACTCCGCCCGATGCGGTCACTGCATTGCTTTTAAGACAGGTCGATACCGTCTTGCTAGCAGAACCCGCAACCTCAATGGTGATGCGAAAGCTTGATTCTTTCCCAATCAACGTCGTAGCCCCAAAGATAAAACGTGTGCTCAATCTGCAGCAGCAGTGGCAAAACAGCTTTGGCAATGACACAAAGCTTCCCATTGCCGGTATCGCCACAAACGGGGATATGGATAAAGCTATCACGCAAAAGGTGATGGATGC
>CAYUAC010000011.1:0-28533 GCA_964442515.1 uncultured Campylobacterales bacterium
CTGCGTCACCGCGCGCAAGTCTTACGAAAAAGCTTTAAAAGCTATGACCGCACAGAGTTTTTAGAGGTGGCCTTATGAAAATACGTTATAATAAATTATCTCAGAAAAAAAGGATAGAACAATGAAGATGAACTTCACTAAGCTGTTATCAGCTTTAGCCATTGCTGCAATGGCAGTGTTTATAAGCGGGTGTACGACGTCGCCGAAAGTAGCCGATTCTGACGTAGAGTTGAAAAAGATTTCAAAAGAGAGAGCGAAAACACTCTATGACAAGGACGCGGCGCTTTTTATCGACGCAAGACCTGCCAAGCTTTTCAAAGTCGGAACGATTATGGGGTCAGTCAACATCCCTTCAGATCTTCCCGAATCAAAAGTCGGACTGCTTCCTCAGGATAAAGATGCAAAAATCGTATCATACTGCAACGGTCCAAAATGCCACCACTCAAGCAAACTGGCTAAAAAACTCGTAAAGCGCGGATACAGCAATGTTGTTGTCTACGACGGCGGTTATCCCGAGTGGAAAGAAGCGGATTATCCGCAAATGGGTATCTTAAGAGAGTGTGAAGCCGACAGTGACGGTGCGTATGAACCAAGCAGAGACCAGATTACCAAAAACGGGGTTACGGTCTATCCGGGCGGCGTATCAGGCCAGGTTGATCAAAAATGGCTTGCCCCTATGATCAATGAAGGAAACCTTCCCGAAGGAACCGTTCTTATTGATGTCAGAAAAGCCGATCAGTATGAAGAAGGCCATATCAAGGGTGCAAAGAACGTAACATACAGTTCTGAAAATGACAGTCTGGATGAGAGCAAACTGCCAAAAGACAAGCTAAGCATTTTTTACTGCAACACCGGTCTTACTTCAGCTGATGCGTATAATTCATTAAGCGATGAAGCCAAAAAAAGAGCGCTGTATATTGATGCAACCATCAAATGTGACGGCGGTACATGTCAGTTAGAAGCCAATGAAGACCTGTCTGACCTGCTGTAATCTTTTGCGACGGTAGAGGAGCACTCCTCTGCTGTTGTTTATACTCCACAAAATATTTCTAACATCTTTCAAACATCCTTATGAAACATAACCCGACAGACTTTGTGCCGCAGGTAAGAATTATCTGTATAAGCCGGAAAAGGGGGTAAATGAGGTTGTTGCGGTTATCGGTATGCCCAAAAAAGGCATACCGAAGAAGGAGCTATGACCTAGTGGTCCATAGCTCCCTCAGCACCGATGCCCGTCTGGCAGCGGATATCCTGAGCGTCAAATTTTTCTCTGTCTTGCTGTGCCTGTTTGCTGTTATCGGTAATAGAAAAGAACCAGATAGAAGCAAAGGCGACGATGATACTAAACAGTGCCGGATATTTATAGGGAAAGATCGCTTCGGCGTTGCCGAGAATATCTTTCCAGACAACAGGACCCAGAATAACCAGGACCACAGCCGTGGCAAGTCCCAGTGAACCGCCGACAACCGCGCCTCTGGTGGTAAGTTTTTTCCAAAAGATGGAAAGAAACAAAATCGGAAAGTTTGCCGAAGAAGCGATGGCAAACGCCAAGCCCACGACAAAAGCGATGTTTTGGTTTTCAAAGAGTATGCCAAGGATTATCGCCACGATCCCGATGGCAATCGTTGCGTATTTACTTACTCTCATCTCCGTTTTTTCATCCACGCGGCCCGCCGCGATGACATTGGCGTACAGATCATGTGAAATTGCGCTGGCTCCGGCCAGGGTCAAGCCTGAGACCACCGCAAGGATGGTGGCAAAGGCTACGGCACTGATAAAGCCCAGAAAGAGGTCGCCGCCAACTGCATGCGAAAGGTGGATTGCGGCCATATTGTCGCCGCCGAAGAGTTCTCCCGCACTTTCAAAATATCCCGGGTTGGTTGAAACCAGTACGATCGCGCCAAAACCGATGATAAAGGTTAGGATATAAAAATACCCGATAAAGCCCGTGGCGACAAAAACCGATTTTCTGGCCTGTTTGGCATCGGCGACGGTAAAAAAGCGCATCAGGATGTGGGGCAGTCCCGCCACGCCAAACATCAGCGCAAGCCCAAGCGAAATCGCCGAGATGGGATCGCTGACAAGGCCGCCTGGTTTCATGATCTCTATACCGTTTGGATGCGCGTCAACCGCTCCTTGAAACAGCTGGGCTGGGTTGAAATTGTAATACGCCAAAACCGCAATGGCCATAAAGGTGGCCCCTGAAAGCAGCAGCACGGCTTTGATCACCTGAACCCACGTGGTAGCAAGCATCCCGCCAAGGGCGACGTAGGAAATCATCAAGATTCCTACGATAATAACGGCAAACTCATAGGGCAGACCAAACAGCACCTGAATCAGTTTGCCCGAACCGACCATCTGCGCGATGAGGTATAAAAGCACCACGGCGATGGAGCCAAAGGCTGCCAGCGTACGGATGGGCTTTTGCTTCAGCCGGTAGGAAGCCACGTCGGCAAAGGTGTATTTACCGAGGTTTCGCAACTGTTCTGAGATCAAAAACAAAACGATGGGCCAGCCGACCAAAAAGCCGATGGAGTAGATCAGCCCGTCATACCCCTGCAGATACACAAGACCGCTGATCCCCAGAAAGGAGGCTGCGGACATATAATCGCCCGCAATGGCCAAACCGTTCTGGGTTCCGGTGATGCCGCCGCCCGCGGTATAAAAATCCTTGGCCGTCTTGGTACGCTTGGACGCCCAGTAGGTAATCCCCAGCGTAAAGCCTACAAAAATAAAAAACATAACGACTGCCGGGACGTTGATGCCGCCCTGGGCCAAACCTTTTTCCGCCGCTTCATTTGCCAGTGCCAGAGACGGCAGCAGTGCCAAAAGCGATAAGAGTTTACGCATTTTCAGCCTCCTTGAGTTCGCTTTTGATTTCTCGGGTGAGTTTGTCAAAATCCCGATTTGCTTTTTTGGTGTAGATGCCTGTGGTAATAAACGAAATAATAATGATCGCCAATCCCACGGGAATCCCAACCGTTGTTACGCCGCCGGTTAAACTGGCACCTAAAACTTCCGGTTTATACGCCAAAAGCAGTATAAATCCGTAATACATCACGAAAATAAAAGCAGCCAGTTTCCACGCAAACTTGCTGCGCGTTTGTACAAGTTCTTTGTACTTTGGGCTGTTTTTGATTCGCTGGACCGTTTCTTTATCCATACCCTCTCCTTTGTAGATTACTGCGGTTATTGTAAGTTTTTATCATAGCGTGACAGTAGCATTATAGAAAAATTCTCACAGTTAGTACAATAAATCGCATCGGTGTTAACAGTCGTAACATAAAACCCTGGATAAAAAATGACCATTTTACCGTTGTATATTTAAGTATATAATGCTACAATTGTCGTTATATAATCGATTATATAAGGAAACGTATGGATTTTTCATCCTCATTGACGCTTGCAAGCAAGGATGCACCGTTTTTGATGCAAAAACGCATCGACCTGCTTGAAGCGATTGAAAAACACGGCTCCATCAGCAAAGCCGCCAAAGCTGTTCCTATGAGTTACAAAAGCGCGTGGGACGCAGTGGATGCGATGAACAACCTGGGCAGCGGCACGGTCGTGCTAAGAGCGACGGGGGGAAAAGGAGGCGGCGGAGCCAGGCTGAGCGGTTACGGACAAAAGCTCGTTAAAACGTACCGGGTGCTGCAAAAGCAGCACGAACAGTTTTTAGCCAGACTTTCAGAGGCTGCCGATTTTGACAGCGGCAGTATGCAAACATTACAAAGGTTTACGATGCAGCTAAGCGCCAGAAACCAGATCAGCGGGATTGTCGATAAGATTGTCGCCGATGAGGTCAATGCCAACGTGGTGCTCACGGCCAAAAGCGGGGTGCAGTTTTTTGCCTCCATCTCCGTTGACAGCGTTGAAGCACTGGGACTTCGCAAAGGGATGGAAGCAATAGCGGTGTTTAAATCCAGCAATGTGCTTTTGGCCAGAGATGAAGCCACAGTAATCAGTGCCAGGAATAAAATAACCGGGCAGGTAAGTGCCGTAACCCAGACGGCGACAAACGCGCAGGTGGTTCTTGATATCGGCGAGGGGGAAAATATTACCGCTATCGTAACTGCCGGGGCGGTCAAGAAGCTTGGATTGAAAAAAGACGGCTGTTGCGTTGCTTTTATCAAAGCCAGTGATATCATGATAGGATTATAAGGATATAAAATGTTGAAAAAACTACTCACTATATGCGCCGCGGCCGTGTTTTCGTGTGCGGGAACGATCAATATAGCCGTTGCGGCCAATGTCAGTTACGCGGTAGGGGATTTGATAAAAGAGTTTAACAAACTCTACCCCGACACCAAGGTCAAAGTTACACTCAGCAGCAGCGGCAAACTCACCGCCCAGATCAAAAACGGCGCGCCCTACCAGCTGTTTATGGCTGCGAATATGGATTATCCAAACGCGCTGTATGAACAAGAAATAGCGGTAACCAGGCCGCTTATTTACGCGCAGGGGGGACTTAGCTATTTAAGCTCAAGCAAAAAAGATTTTTCAAAAGGAATGGAAACGGTCGCGGATAAAAAGATCGGCAAGATTGCAATCGCCAATCCAAAAGCAGCGCCGTACGGGGCTGCTTCTGTTGAGGCGCTCAAAAACGCGGGATTGTATGAAAAGGTTAAAGACAGATTCGTCTACGCCGAATCGATTTCGCAAACGGTTTCGTATGCCGTAACCGCCGCTGATATCGGTTTTATCGCCAAATCCTCGCTGTACAGCGACAAGATGAAAAAATATAAAAAAGGGGTGCATTACAGTCATGTCGATCCTAAGCTGTATACCCCCATCGATCAGGGGATCGTGATCTTGAAAAACGCGCAGGCTGATAAAGAGGTCGCGGCTTTTTACAGTTTTGTCTTGAGCAAAAGGGCCAAAACCGTCTTTGAAGACTACGGATATCTTGTGCCATGAATGATATACAGGCTGTGATAACGAATATTGAAAGCATGGAAGGTCTTAATATCGTTACCTTTGATTTTGGCGGACAGGAGTTGACGATGATGAGCCTTGATCTTGGAAGCGGGGTTCAAAAGGATAGACAAGCCCTGCTGGAAGTCAAACCCTCCCACGTCGCCGTGGGAACCAGGCGGTGCGAACATATCAGCTACTCCAATAAACTTGCCTGCAAGATCAGGCGTATCCGGACGGGCAAACTATTATGCGTGTTGGACCTTTCATGCCACAACGCGGTGATTGAGTCGATGATTACGGCCAGGTCGGCCAAAAAGATGGGGCTTGTGCAGGGAATGGAGGTTACAGCCTATATCAAAGCCAGTGAACTGGCTATCAAGGAGTTAGTCGATGCTTGAACTCCTGTTACAGGTGGAGTGGACCCCGTTTTGGCTTTCGTTTAAACTTGCGGGTATTACGACCGTAATCCTGTTTCTTTTGAGCTTGCCCCTTAGCTGGTACCTTTCCCAAACCAGATCAAAAACCAAACCCGTTATAGAAGCCATTACGGCCCTGCCTATCGTACTGCCGCCGTCGGTACTTGGTTTCTATATTCTCTGGGGCCTTTCGCACAATTCGCCTATAGGCGAGTTTGTCAAAGAAACCTTCGGGATATCGCTGGTATTTAATTTCACCGGACTGGTGATTGCCAGTTGCCTCTATTCGCTGCCCTTTATGGTCCAGCCCTTGCAGGGCGGATTTGAAAAGCTAAGCGGTACAATGCTTGAAGCAAGCTATCTCAGTGGCAAAGGGCGTTTGAAAACCCTCTTTTTCGTGGCTTTGCCCAATATGAAACCCGCCCTTATGACAGCCGTTATCGTTACCTTTGCCCATACGGTCGGGGAATTTGGCGTCGTACTGATGGTAGGGGGCAGCATCCCCGGCGATACCAAGGTCGCCTCCGTTGCGATCTATGAATTTGTCGAAATTATGGATTATGAAATGGCCCACCTCTACAGCGCGATTATGCTTGTTATCAGCTTCTTGGTGCTTTTTGGGGTATACGTGTTTAACCGTAAACAGAGCAAAACCTTTATATAGGATGCAATCATGCTGGATATCGATATAGAAAAAAAACTCCACGGTCAGGGCGGTGAGATGACGCTTACAGTCGCACTTCAGATCGGCCGGGGCGATTTTGTCGCCCTCAGCGGCCCCAGCGGCAGCGGCAAAACAACGCTGCTTCGTATTCTGGCCGGTCTTGAAGAAGCCAAAGGGACAATCCGGGCGGGTTCCCGGATATGGCAGGATAAACAATTCCGCTTGCCGGTACAAAAACGCCGCATCGGTTTTGTTTTTCAGGAGTACGCCCTTTTTGAGAATATGAACGTTTTAAAAAACCTGCTTTTTGTCAAAAAGGATCCCGCTTTAGCAAATAAACTGCTGGAAATGACGGGATTGACCCGGATGCAAAAGCGGATGCCCGCCAGTCTCAGCGGGGGGCAGAAACAGCGCGTAAGCCTGTGCAGAGCGATGATGAATGAACCGCAGCTGCTGCTGATGGATGAACCCCTCTCGGCTTTGGACCCTCAGATGCGGACAAAGCTGCAGCATGATATTTTAAAACTGCACAAAGCCTTTGGTACCACCACGGTAATGGTCAGCCACGATCCAAGCGAAATCTACCGGCTGGCTGATTGGATGGTTGAACTCGATCACGGCCGCATAACGGGAAGGGGGAAGCCTAAGGATCTGTTGTTAAAAACCAAAGGCAGCCATAAATTTTCTTTTGAGGGCGAACTGCTGGATATTGTCACCGTAGACGTGATCAGCGTGGCGATTGTCTCCATTGGGCAGCAGATTGTGGAAGTGGTGATCAGCCAGGAACAAGCCCAAACGCTCAAAATCGGTCAGGCCGTGTCGGTGGGTACCAAAGCGTTTGCCCCGATACTGCAAGGGTGAGTGTCATTTACGCTTATGACGCGAAATCTCAGTATTCGCCTTTATAATTGGCACTTAGCAGGTAGTGTACGTCCAGTTCGTGCAGGGAAGTGACCATCTTGGGATCATCGACGTATGCGATGATCGTTTTGGCCCCGGCTTCGCTGATCATAAACTGCAGGGCTTTGACCCTGCTTTTCTCCTCAAAATAGAGTTTTTCCACGTAATCCTGATCGACAATAATAAAGCGGGGCTTGATGCGCTGCAGGTAGGTCAGTTTCTCCTGTGCCAGCGTAAAGCCGCTGATGGCGATATAATGCCCGAAGCGATACACCAGTTTGGCAAACTGGATCATCTTTTCGATCTCCTGGTGTGCCACGTCGTCTTTTATGGTAAAGCAGATTTTGATATTTGGGTTTTGGCGGAGTTCTTCGAGTTTATTGCCCAGCCAGCGTATATGGTCCAGACTGCCGATAAAATCACTTGAAATGGTTACCATCGCGGTGATTTTATGGTTGATCATGCGGTATCTGCTGCATATTTTATCCAAAACCTTTTTATTGTAATCGGCCACAAGTCCCTTTTCATACAAAATAGAGAAAAACTCCCGCTTGGAATAACTGTTTTCCTCCCGGTCGACGATATAAACAAGGACTTTCAGGAAACTTTTTTTATCCTCTTTGAGATCCTGGATGGGGCGCAGTTCGATATTGAAGCCGTCATTGTTAAAAGCGTATTCAATGAGATTGATACGTTCCTCTTTTGACAACGCCTTGTGGCCGTGGCCGGTAACGGCGATCTTTTTGTTATCGGTTTTGATCATGGCTTCATTGAGCGCGGTATCCAGTCTGGAAAGCAGGCTTTTGGTGCTTTCGCCCTTTTCGTATTCACTCATTGAGACCGCAATAGACGTTTGCATATCTTTAAACTTGTTTTGCAGTTTTTCTTCAAGCTGGTTGTACTGCTTGTCGATATGCTGTTTGATCTGGCTCAGGCTGTGTTCGGTGAAGAGGTAGGCGAAGGTATCCGGTTTGATGCGCGCCAGTATCGTGTAACCAAGGTCAAAATCTTGCAATTGCGCCGAAAATGTCTGCAGCGCGTCATTGATCTGGTTGTAACTGTGGGCTTTGTTGAGCTGATCGTAATTTGTGATTTTTATAAATACGACGACGCCGCTTTCGTGGGATGTTTTGTTTTCCAGTTCGGTAGACAGATGCATCATAAAGTAGCTTCGGTTATGCAGTCCCGTTTGACTGTCGTTGTAAATAAGCTCGTAATAGCGGTTGAGCATTTCGGTATCTTTTTTAAATTTGGATTTAAGATTGATCACGCTTTCATTGAGCATCACCACCAACTCCCGCAAATCCTGGGTTCTTGGATATTCGCGGTTTTCTATAAACTTGCCCTCTTTCAAATGAAATATCTGTTTTCGCAACGCCTGCAGGGGCTGCAGGAGTGATTTGAAAAGAAGTGCCGTTAGTATCACGGTCACGATATATGTGAGGGCAAAATAGATCAGAAGCGTATAAAACTCCTTCATGATTTTTTGTTGCATCACCCTCTTATCCGGCGTTATCGCCGCGGCAAGGTTTTTATCACCGCTTCCTTTGAAATTGACCGTCACGGGGGTTGACGTAAATCCGGCCACTGTTTGTGAAAGTATACCGGGACTTTGGGAGTTAGAGGAGATATCTTTATCATACAGGGTGTTTCCCACAAAGTCTTCTATATGCACATGTGCAAAACGGTTGCCGCTGAAGACCGCATCAGCTGCTATTTCAAGATTCTTGGCGGCAAAATCTTTGTGGGCTAGCATCGTTTCAAGCTGGGCGGTTGCCCGCTTTGCTTCCTGCTTTGCCGCGGTAAGCGTATCTTGCTTTAAATGGGAAAATGAAAAGAAAAACAGTGTCGTTAAAAGCAGAAGAAAGAGAACGGAAAGCGAAAAAAGGGATTTTGTGTATAAACTCATAAGGCAATCCTTAAATAAAATTCATGCCTCTATTATACTGTGATTTTATTAAGTCGTGATAAAATTACAAAAGATTTGTAATATATCAAGTTCAGTATTGTTTCAAAAAGTAAAGTTTCGGGGCACAATGCCCCGAAAAACGGCATTTATGTCTCCATGATCTTTGCGATCTTGTCGACAATGGAGGGATCTTCCAGTGTTGAAGTGTCCTGGGCTACCTCTTCGCCTTTGGCAAGACTTCTGAGGATTCTTCTCATGATCTTACCGCTTCTTGTTTTGGGCAAGCCCGGTACAAACGCGATATCGTCGCATTTTGCGATCGCGCCGATCTCTTCGATGATCAGGGCGTTGATCTCCTTGGTCAGTTCCAGCTCATCTGCCACGCCGTCTTTTTCCTCAACGGGTACGGATTTGAGCACGACGTAGGCAAAGATACCTTCGCCTTTAATCTTATGGGGTTTGCCAACAACCGCGACTTCTGCCACATGGTCGTGGTTTTTGATCGCTGCTTCAACTTCGGCCGTGCCCATTCTGTGACCGCTTACGTTGATAACGTCATCGGTTCTGCCCGTGATGGTGATATAGCCGTCTTCATCGATCATCGCGCCGTCGCCGCTGAAGTATACAGCCTTGCCGTCTTTTTTACAATCGCCGAAATACGATTTTTTAAACCGTTCTTCATCGCCCCAGATGGTGCGGATCATGGAAGGCCAGGGTTTTGTAATGCACAGGAAACCTTTTTTGCCCACCTCAGTGGGTGTGCCGTCTTCTTCGATCACTTCGGCTTTGATACCCGGAAGCGGGAAGGTCGCGCATGCGGGCTTGATCGGTGTTGCCGCAGGCAGCGGCGTAATCATATGGCCGCCCGTTTCAGTCTGCCACCAGGTATCCACGATCGAACACTGACCGGTGCCCACTTCGTTGTAGTACCAGCTCCATGCTTCAGGATCGATGGGTTCACCCACGGTACCAAGGATTCTCAGCGAACTCAGATCGTATTTCGCAGGCTCATCCGGCCCTGTTTTGTGCAGCATACGGATTGCCGTGGGCGCGGTATAGAACTGGTTGATCTTGTATTCTTCGACCATTCTCCAGCATCTGCCCGCATCTGGGTAGGTCGGTACGCCTTCAAACATGATCGTTGTCGCACCCGCTGCCAGCGGACCGTATACGATGTAGGTATGCCCCGTGATCCAGCCGATGTCGGCTGTGCACCAGAAGGTGTCGTTTGGCTGGATGTCAAAGGTCCACTCCATTGTCATCTGCGCCCAGAGGATGTAGCCCGCGCTTGAATGCTGTACCCCTTTTGGTTTGCCCGTGGAACCGCTGGTATAAAGCAAAAAGAGCGGATGCTCGCTGTCAACCGGTTCGGCGTCGCATCTGCTTGATTCGCCTTTGACCAGTTCGTGGTACGCGTAATCACGCCCGGCGACCCACTCGATATCTTCGCCGTTTCGCTCAACGACGCAAACTTTCTCAACGCATTCGCAACCCTCCGAAAGCGCTTTGTCCACGACGGGTTTGAGCATATAGGGTTTGCCTTTTCTGTATGCCCCGTCAGCGGTGACGACCAGTTTGGCTTCCGCGTCGATGATTCTGTCACGAAGCGCGTCGGCGCTGAAGCCGCCAAAGACGATAGAGTGTATCGCGCCGATTCTGGCACACGCCAGCATAGCAACGGCCGCTTCGGGGATCATGGGCATATAGATAACAACCCGGTCGCCTTTTTGTACGCCGAATCTGTTTTTGAACATATTGGCTGTTTTATTGACTTCATAATACAGTTCTCTGTATGTCAGAACCTGCTGATCACCGTTATCGCCTTCAAAAATGATAGCGGCTTTGTTCTTTTTATCCTGTAAGTGTCTGTCCACACACTGATGGGCAACATTGAGTTTGCCGCCTTCAAACCATTTGTAAAAAGGGGCGTTGCTTTCGTCCAAAACGGTATCGTAATCTTCAAACCAGTCGATTCTGTCTTGGGCAAAGCAGCTCCATGTACCTTCGTAATCTTTTTCAAACTTTTCTACCAGATCTTGATATTCGCACATATTCTTAATAAGCGGTGCGTCAAACATTTCTTTTTGGGGGTAATATATCTTGGACATAGCAGTTTCCTTTTCCTATTTGAGACTCGGTATTTCTTGTGACTTCAAGAAATATATCAGTATAACTATATTTTTATAACATAGCAATAGTGTAGCATCTCTTTAAAAGTTGTGTATTTTTCTTACAACTTCATAGGAGGTGTGAATTTTAGTAACATACAGTACCGTTTGGGGCTGTAGAACTTAGAAATAACAATATTGTTTAAGAAAATTTTGAGCCAATATGTGTAGTTCCGGCTGTCCGGCCATCGGCGCGCCGATGTTCATAATACGTTAATGAAAAGTTTATAAATCATTAAATTTTTAAGCGTACAATTTCACTGTCCCCCAAGCAATACCCTCCCGGTACCGTCTTCAGGTACCGGGCCCTAATTTACGGACAAGGAGGCCGATCCGTGTTTAAAAAAACAGCAATCACGACAGTGTGCGCCTTGTTATCAGCGGTCCGAGGCATCCATCCAAAGCAGTGGGACTATAGCTTAAAAGCGCACGCGGGCAAAGCGTCTGCGCGGTTTCGATCCGGTCAGACAAACGATACCCTGATACGACAATTTTTCCATCTTGACTTGTCCCCCAAGCAAAATGAACAACTCCTTTTATTGCGGATCAAACCCAGGCAGCCGGCTCCCTCTCCCGCTGACGCTTTTAAGACTCACGGCTTTGAGAAAGACAGATATATCGATATAATGCCCCAAAGAACAGATCCAACAAACCAAAGTCCGGTTGATCGATAACAGGCAGTGAAAGGATAGAAACGGTGATACGCGTAGCAATGGTCGAGGATGACGTAGATTTAGCCAATCTGCTCACCGAATATTTACAACAGTTTTCGATCGAAGTTGACAGCTTTGAAGATCCTTTTATCGCTTTAAGCGCGATCGGTTTAAAAGAGTATGATCTGATCATACTCGATCTTTCACTGCCGGGCATGGACGGTCTTGAAGTTTGTAAAGAGCTGGTGGACAAATATGAAATCCCAATCATTATATCATCGGCAAGAAGCGATATAGCCGATAAAGTCACCGCACTGCAACTGGGTGCGGATGACTATCTCCCAAAACCCTATGATCCCAGAGAACTTGAAGTGCGCATCAAAGCGCTGCTTCGAAGAACCAATAAGGGCAGTCCGCAGGACAGCGGCAAAGAAAGCGGCGGCGGCATCTTTGTGTATGACCCCAGAAAAAAGATTATTACCAAAAACGGCAGCGAACTGCAGTTGACGGCGGCGGAGTTTGAACTTTTAAGCCTGCTCATCAGGAGAAAAGGATTTGTCGTCAGTCGCGAAGAGATTCTTAACGAATGCGAACTGCTGCACAGCGATGATGAAAAAAGCAGTTCCATCGCCGTTATCATCAGCCGAATCCGCTCCAAAATCGAAGCCAACAGCAAAAGACCCCAGTATCTGGTGACCGTCCGCGGCGTGGGATACAAGCTGAAAGAGGAATAATTGCCCAAAACAAACTCTATTTTTTTTACGATCTCGCTTGTGTTTGCCATAGCGGGATTTTCTATTTTGATCAGTTTTTATTTTCTGCATCAAGCCAATACGATGCAGCATCAAAGCTTTTTGGAAAGAAAACACTTTGCCGTTTCGCGTATCCTCATCCGCGCCCACAACGAGGATATGATTTCCAAAGAGCTTTTATCCTCCCTGGATTCGCTTAATTACAAACTCAAAACCGATTTGCAGGAGATCGCGGATTTTTTGCAGGATGAGGATGTGGTGCTGCTGCATTCAAAAGATTTGCAAAACGGGCAAAGTGTCAATATCTACCAGATGCGAAACCACCACTATATCCTGGTCAATTCCTCAGGCAGTCTGTATCTGCTCAAAGACAAAACCCCGGTCGTGTTTTTCAACCCCGCCATTATCATTATCTTTTTAGCCATCATGGCGGTATTTATCCTTATATACCTGACCACGGTGCGCAAACTCTATCCCATCAAAACGCTGAAAAACCATATTAAAAAGCTTGGCAACGAATCTTTTGATATCAAGTACAATATCAAAGGCAGCGATGAAATATCCGAACTGGCCCAGGAGTTTGCCAAGAGTTCCAAACGTTTGGAAAAACTCAAAGAATCGCGTAACATTTTTATACGCAATATCATGCATGAACTCAAAACGCCCATTATGAAAGGCAAGCTTTTAAATGAACTGCCAAAGACCGAAGACAATAATGAAAAAATGAAGGAAGTTTTTTACCGGCTGGAAAATTTAATCAACGAGTTTGCCAGTATCGAAGAAGTGATCGCCGCATCAGAAAGTATTACCATGAAAAGCTATTCCATAGCCGACGTGATCGATAACGCAAAAGATATGCTGCTGTATGACGAAGACAGTGAGCGCATTGTCGTGCAAAACGCTTCTGCGTGCACCCAGAACGTTACGCTTAATTTTAAGCTAGCCTCTATAGCGTTTAAAAACCTGCTTGATAATGCGATGAAATACGCGGAGGATAAAAAGGTCACGATCGTATGCCGCAAAGATGCGGTGAGCTTTCAAAACAGGGCCAAGCCTTTAAGCGAAGATTTGCAAACCTATTTTGAACCCTTTGTCAAAGACGCCAAGCAAAACAGTTCCAGTTTCGGCCTGGGACTGTATATCGTGAAAAAAATTCTGGAAGTACACGGATTTGATTTAGCCTATGCCCATGAAAAGGGATACAATATCTTTACGGTGCGTTTTACAGATCGCTGAAATCGATATCACTGCTGTCAAAGGAATCATTTTTGGTAAAAAACGCGGGTTCTTTACCGCCGGCGTGATCCAGCAGGTCGCAAAGCCGGTACAGCAGTTTGTGCGCATCTTTGTCCGTGGCCTTTAACAGCGTGGACGCCAGCTTTGGATTGTGCTTTTGATCAAGCAGCCTGGTATAGAGGTTTTTGATCGCAAAATGCGACTCTTCTAGGTCCGTATACTGGTAAAAAAGCAGAAAATACCCCTCTTCTAACTCCAGTACCGTGTCACTGGGGCGTGTCATTTTGTCCAGCATCCGTTTGTCAAGCGAAGAATCGGCCCGCAGTATGGCGACGCTGACGGGAACGTCGTATTTGATAAGCTGGTTGAGAAAATGGGGCAGGGTCTGCTGCGTGGTTTCACTCCAGGGTTTAATGCGTTGAAAACAGTGTTGGGCCATGGCGGTCTCGCTTTTTTCTTTTCATTGTACTAAAAAATGTCTGTTAAAGAAAACTTTGGTACCATATTTGCAAAGGCTTTGTCAAAAAGCTTTTTACTCCAACGAAAAAGGAAACGAAAATGGCTCATGAAGGTTTTCACGAAGATCCAAGTCAATTATCAAATTACGCAAAAGATTATCACAGAATCATAGAAAGCACGATGGAGGAACTCGAAGCGGTAGACTGGTACAACCAGCGGGCCGAGTGTGCCACCGACGAGGAAGCCAGACGTATCATGGAACACAACCGAGACGAAGAGATTGAACACGCCTGCATGGGGATTGAGTGGCTGCGCAAAAACTCGCCCGTGTGGGATGAGATGTTAAGAGAGTTTTTATTCAAAGACGGCGATATCGTCGGCAACGAAGAAGCCATGACCGGCGGTGAAAGCCAGGAAGCCCCCGCTGCAGGCAGCGGCGGCACGCTTAATATCGGAAAAAACAGCAGATAAAGGATAGATAATGGAAATTTTAAACAGAGCAAATGCCCCGTTCGGTGAGGGCGTATGGAGTGAAATCGATGAGGTTATGGGAGAGTTTTTAAGCAAACGCCTCAACCTCAGAGCCGCCGTTGATTTTAAAGACGGCTATGATTACCACACAGACGGTATCTCCACCGGGGATGTCAAATCCGTCTCAAACAAAAACGATCTCAGTATTCAGGCAAGAGTACCTTTGAATATGATCGAAGTCAAAAAACGCTTTAAACTGGGCAGCGGCGTGATCGAAGATATCAAAAGAGGAATGAGCGATTATGATGACAGCGCATTTGCCGATGCGGCCAACGCTTTTGCCGCAAGCGAAAACGGTATGATCCTGCAAGGTATTAAACAAGCTGGAATCGAGGGCATTATGAGCAGCGGCGAAGTCAAAAGCGTCAGTGTCAACTCAGCCAAAGAGATTCTCTCAGCCGTGGCTAAGGGTCTTGGTACGTTTAACAAAGAGTTTGTTGGCGGTCCCTTCAAGCTTGTGATCTCAAGTGCGACCATGGCCAAGCTGCACACGGAATTTTTTGACGGCATCAGCGTCAAAGCCAAACTTGATGACATTTTAGGCAGCGGTAGCATCGTGGTGAATGAAGATATCGGCGATAAAGACGCGCTGCTGCTTTCACAGCAGGGCGGAGACTTTGAATTTTACAGCGGGCTTGACGTAAGCGTTGGTTTTGAAAAAGAGGTGAAAGACGGTGTGGAACTGTTTGTAACCCAGACGTGTACGTTTCGAGTGCTTGGACCAGAAGCGGCTATTGCTATCAAGATGAAATAAAGAGGTCTTTATGACAAAAGAAGAGTTGGCCAAATACAACGGCAAAGAGGGAAATAAAGCCTATATCGGTTTTGAGGGCAAGGTATATGACGTTACCGACAGTCCGTTATGGAAAGAGGGCGTACATAAAAAGAAACTGCATGCGGGCAATGACCTTACCGGGGAGATGGAAAACGCTCCGCACGGCAAAGAGGTGCTGGAGCGCTTTGAAGTCGTGGATACCTTAGAGTAGGGCTTAAGCCTTTTTGTACCGCTGCAGGAGTTTTTGCAGCGCCAAAACGATAAAAAGCGTCATTGACGCTACCGCGATCACGGCAGCCCCGCTGCTGAGATCGTAGGTATACGCAAGCCCCAGGCCGCTTAGCATAAAAATAAGCGAAATAAAAAACGAGGCTATCATCATATGGGCTAACGAGTTGACAAAACGTTCGGCTAAAAACGGCGGGATCGTGAGCAGCGCGATGATGAGAATCAGGCCCACCGCCTGGATGCTGATAATAACGCCAAGTGAGATCAAAACGATCATGAGCATATAAAAGCTTTTGGCGTTCACCCCCTGCAGGGCCGCGAATTCACTGTCAAAACTCACGCTTAAAAACTCTTTGTAAAACAGGATGACCAGTCCCACAATCAGGGTATCAAGAGTAGCCATCATCCATATGTCAAAATCTCCCAGGCTCAGAATGCTTCCAAACAGATAACTCATCAGTTCGACGTTGTAGCCGGGTGTCAGATCAAGCAGTATGATCCCCGCAGCCATCCCAAAAGCCCAGATCGCGCCGATAACGGTATCGATACGCTCTTTTGAGTGAAACGAAAGCATCGCGATGACAACACCAAAAACCACCGCGCTTGCCAGGGCGCCCAGGATTGGCGTAAAGCCCAAAAATACCGCCAGCCCCAGCCCGCTGTAACTGCCGTGCGCAATGCCTCCCGCGACAAAGACCATTTTATTCACCACCGTCAGCGAACCGATTACGGCTGTGGCTATACTGACTAAAAACGCCGCGATCAGAGCGTTTTGGATGAAATCATACTGCAGCAGTTCAAACATGATCGCACCCTGCGTGGATGAGTTCGACCGGGCAGACGTGGTCACTGTCAAAATCTTCTCTTTTTTTACTGATAGCGTTGTGCATATGCAGTTTGTGGTCTATATGCGCGATCTTGGTCGCGTATCCCAGCAGTACGGCCGTATCGTGACTGACGATGATAATGCCTACTTTTTTATTGAGCTTTTTAAGCAGGTCGTAGGTTTGCTGCTTGGACTGCCTGTCCAGGCTGGCGGTGGGTTCATCCAGCAGCAGGATATCTGCTTCGCTGCACAGAGCCCTGGCGATAAAGGTGCGCTGCCTCTGGCCGCCGGAGAGTTTGGAGATATTATGATCCGCAAAATCTTCCATACCGACTGCTTCCAGAGCTTCATCGGCTTTGGCTTTATCTTTTTTGGTAAAAAAGCCAAACTTTTTTTGCGACAGTCGTCCCATGAGAACCGCATCTAAAACCTTCATAGGAAAGTTTTTGGCCGGTTGGGTGTTTTGGGGCACATAGGAGAGTTTGATCCCCTTTTTAATACTGATGCGGCCGCTTTTTGGCGTAAGCAGTCCCAGGATCAGCCTGATCAGCGTGGACTTGCCCCCGCCGTTTGGTCCGATAACGGCTAAGAAGTCGCTTTTATCATAGTGGAATGTAATATCTTGTAAGATATCTTCTTTGTCATAGGCAAAGCTGACGTTTTTGATTTCAATATCGTGCAATTTACAGCACCTTTGAAAGTTCTTGTGCCATACGCAGCAGGTTTTGTTCCCATTCAGGGCTGAGCGGCGAAACAGTAATCGTTTTGCCGCCGATGCTTTTGGCAATGGTTTGCGCGCTTTTTTGCGAAAACTCCGGAGCCACAAAAACGGCTTTGATGCCGTGGTCTTTGGCAAAATCGATCAGTTGTATCAAATCCTTTTGTTTGGGGGCTTTACCCTCGATCTCCACAGGCACCTGTGTCAACCCGTAATCTCTGGCAAAATAGCCCCAGGAGGGGTGAAAGACGATGAATTTGTCTGAATTTCTGTTTTGCAAAAGGTTTTTAATCTTGGTATCCAAGGCTTCAACTTTTTGCAAAAAACGCTTGTAATTGTTTTCATAAAAGGCTGCATTTGTTTTGTCTGCTTCAACCAGCGCGTCTTTGATATGAGCCGCTATCGTCTTGGCCAGCGTGGGCGAGAGCCAGATATGGGGATCAAGGTTTTTCTTCTTGTCGTGGTTATGGTGTCCGTGGGTATCGTGTTCTTCATGGTCATGGGCTGCAACAGGGTGTTTTTGGATATCTTTATCCATCGCTACAAAATCAGTGTTTTGCGCCGCGTCTTGAAAGCGGGACAGCCAGCGCTTTTCAAAGGGAGCGCTGATGGAAAAATACAGATCGGCTTTGGAAAGAACGGTCATCTGTGAAGGTTTTGGCTCATAGGTAACGGGCGAACTGCCCGGGGTGACCATCACTTCTACGCCGACTTTGTCGCCGCCGATCTGGTTGACGAAATATTTTTGCGGCAGGATGCTGACAACGGTGCTTACCTGTGCGTTCAGGGCGATTGCGGCAAAGAGTGTCAAAACAGTAAAGCGCAGCATCGGAAAAGTCCTTTTATCTTTTTTTGTTATAATAATAACGCAACCAGGTTGCAAAAAGGCTTAAAATGGAACAGTTTTTATACTCTTATAAGTTGCGTGTTACCAGACACCGGCTTTTTATCCTCCGTCTTTTGAAAAAATCGCGGGCGCCGGTGAGCTATTCCCAGCTTAAAAACAGACTGGACGCACAGATGGATAAAGCCACCTTTTACAGAAATATCCAAAAGCTCGTGGACGCGGGAGCCGTGACCAAACTGGAATACAGCGGCGAATGGTTTTTTGAACTGTATGAGCACAGGCATTCACACTTTTTATGTACCGCCTGTAAACAGATGCGCTGTATTCAACAAAGCCCCGACCTGCAGGGATTTTGCGTACAGACCGCCATCTTTCAGGGGCTTTGTGAAAGCTGCCTGCAAAGCTGATCAGATATGCAGTTTTCTATGGAAGTATTTGTCCAGGTCAAAATAGATTTCTCCCGTGACGCTTTTAAAGGTCAGATTAGCCTTTTTTAAATCATTGATGCTTTTTATCCCCATAATCGCCAGGATCATTTTGATCCCTCTGCCCAGGTTGCGGTGGTAGTTGGCGATTTCGGCGGCATTTTTCAGAACCAGATAGGAAGCGCGTTTTTTCTCATCCTGGGTCGCCATGCCCACCGGACACTGGTGCGATCCAAAGCCAGAACACATCCTGGCTCTGATACAGCCTCCGCTCATCATAAACCCTCTGGCGATTCCCACCGCGTCGGCTCCCATACTCAAAGAGATAACCACGTCATCGGGAGTGAGGATTTTGCCGCTTGCGATGATCTTGACCCGGTCGCGGATTTCGTATTTTTCAAGCAGGGTATCTAAGATATAGATGGAGTTGTTGGTTTTTAGTCCCACCGATTCCATCAGTTCCAGCGGCGCGGTCGCGCTGCCGCCTTCGCCGCTGTCGATGCTGATAAAATCAGGCAGCGTAAGCTTTTGTTTATGCCTGCTGGCCAGCACCGAAACCATATCTTCGACCGAGCGGGTATCGGAGATGACGATTTTAAAGCCCACGGGTTTGCCCGAAAGCTCCTGCAGATACGCCACGAAATCCAGCAGCTCTTCAGTCGTGGATGCGTAGGGAAAACGGTTGGGCGAAAAAAGATTCTGCCCCTCTTTGACACCTCTGTAGTAGGCGATGTCGGCGTTGACCTTGGAGGCGGCAAGTTTGCCGCCGGTCTGCTTGGCTCCCTGGGCGATCTTGATCTCTGTCATTTGGCAAAAGCGCATCACCTTTTGGTAGCGCACGGGATCAAAATCCCCCTTTTCATCCCGGACCCCGTACAGCCCCGAACTCATTTGAAAGATCATATCGGGGATATCTTTGGGAGTCTGCTTTGGAAAGTGCGTTAGCGGGGCTTTCCAGTTGATGCGAAAGAGCATGTGTGATTTTTTGGAAAAGATATAGGTATTTCGGGTATTGTATTTTTTCAGCGACAGCGCGCGGTACCATCGTATTGCAACGGCACCGTTAAAAAGGAGGCGTCCGATTTTGTACGCAATCAGTGCGCGCTTTTTTGGCGGAATGATTTCTAAATATTTTTCGCTTTTGGCCGGTTCGTGGGTATAAAGGTGGTTGGAAGTCAGTGAACCTTCCCCGATATTGACCGCAAGGTCGGAGTTGGCAGCGCCCAGACTGAAAGCCCGCACCGCTTCGGGACTGAGTGCGCCGTCGCTCATGGCCGAGCGGATGATGGGGGTTTTGCATACAAAGGGAGTTTGTCTGTCTTTGCCGAAGGTGACGCTGATATCGTCATCAACCTCGTCTTCGTTGAGCACCGTGTTGGCGTGCTTGATGATAAAGCGGGACCCGGAAAAGGGTTGTGAAACCGAAAATGATTTATAATTTGGCCGGTCTTTGGCCGCGGTATACACCCAGTCGATCTTGTCGCGGGATTCATAAAAGGTTTCTTCGGCAAAATACTGGCGCAGCGGTTCGCGCAACTCTTCAAAGACAAAACGCATCCTGCCGATGATGGGGTAGTTGATAAGTAGTTGGTGTTTTCGCTGGATATATTTATCGTGGATATAAAACAGCACGAGAAATACCAGAAAAACAATAAGATAGATCATATAGTTCCTTTATTGGTACTTTATTGTTGTTCTTGCAGAAGCTGTTCAAACTCCTCTTTTGTCACGGCTTTGGAGTAAAAATACCCCTGTCCGTATTCGCAGTCCATCTCATTAAGGATATCGGTGTGTTCGGCCATTTCGATCCCTTCGGCTACGATCTTGTAATCTAAGGATTTGCCCATACCGATGATCGCTTTGCTAATCATCACGTCGCCGTGGTCTCTGTGCAGATCCATGATAAATTCTCTGTCGATTTTGAGCACGTCTACAGGCAGCTTTTTAAGGTAAGAAAGCGAAGAGTATCCGGTTCCGAAATCATCAATAGACAGCGTTACGCCCAGGGTTTTGAGCTCTTTGAGGATTTTGATACTGTTTTGGACATTGTTCATTGAGATGGTTTCGGTGATTTCAAGTTCCAGTTTACTGGGGTCGATATCATGTTTTTGAATAATCTCTTTGACATCACGTACCAGCGAGCCGTGCTGAAACTGTCGGCCTGAAAGGTTGACCGCTACGCTTAAGTCTTTGTTTTTCCAGTTGTGTATCTCTTTGGCTGCCAGGTTAAGCACTTTTTTGCCGATGGGAATGATCATGCCCGTATTTTCGGCCAGATCGATAAAACTGTCGGGATAAAGCAGTCCGTGGACGGGATGGTGCCAGCGAACCAGCGCCTCGGCCCCGATGATGCGGCCGTCTTTGAGACTGACTTTTGGCTGATAAAACAGCGTGATTTCGTCATCTTTTTCAAGGGCCCGGCGCAGGTCCTGTTCGAGGCTGAGCTGATCGCTGAAATCCTTGGTCATGGTCATTTCATACACTTGATAATTGTTGCGCCCCAGTTCTTTGGCCCGATACATCGCAGCATCGGCGTAGGTGATGAGTTCATCTTTCTTGCTGCCGTGGGTGGGAGCGATGGCAATACCGATGCTCATGGAGGTAAAAAGCGTATGGGTGTGAATGAGAAAAGGTTTTTTGAGTTGGTGCAAAATCTTTTTGGCCACGCTTTTGGCGTCGTCGTCTGATTCCAGGCGCGGCAGTAAAATGACAAACTCGTCCCCGCCCAGGCGCGAAATCGTGTCGCTTTGCCTGACGATGTTTTTTAAAATTTCCGAGATTTCAATGATGAGTTCATCACCCACATCGTGGCCCAGCGTGTCGTTGATATACTTAAAGCGGTCAAGATCCAAAAACAGTACGCCGACCTTGTCACCGTAACGTTCTGCCTGCAAAAGAGCTTCATTGAGCCTGTTATCAAGCAGTCGGCGGTTGGCCAGCCCGGTGAGGGGATCGTGAAAAGCCAAAAATTCGATGGTTTTTTCATTTTCGATCTGGGCGGTAATATCCATCAGCGTACCGATAAGCTTGAGTACGCCGTTTTTGTGTTTTCTGGCCTTAACACGGCACTCGGCGCTTAAGGGTTTATTGTTAAAGGTGCGCAGATCGACCCGCAGGACAAAACTGGAGCCGTTGGTCACGGCTTTTTGCGTCAGTTTCATGAATTCATGACGGTCTTTGAGTTCCATATACTCCATAAAACTGGTCCAGCTCAGTGTTTTGGTGGCTTTGACGCCGAGAATACGGTATATTTGAATGGAAGCGTTAAACACTTGTTTGTTTACATCGTATTCAAAGCTGCCGACCTTGGCCATCTTTTGCGATTCCAGCAGATTGGACTGAGACTGGCTGAACTCTTCGTTTAAGATACCAAGATCAGCCTGCAGCCGGCGATTTTGATTGATAAGAGCGTTGACAAAGCTGGCACACCGGGCCGCTTTGGGATCCAAATCCGTTGTATCCAGCGGCAGGGGCTCTTTGATGTCAAGATTTTGCAGCAGCGTGCCCAGCTTGTCTATGCCCTCCATTTTGCACAAACCCTACTGAAACATGCCGCCGATGGGGCTGCTGGCTGTTGCGTAGGGCTTTTTGGGAATGCGTCCGGCCTCAAAGCTCAGACGTCCGCTGATAACGGCATATTTCATCGCTTCAGCCATTTTGATAGGTTCTTTGGCACCGGCGATGGCGGTGTTTGTCAGTACTGCATCCGCGCCAAGTTCCATAGCGATCGCCGCGTCGCTGGCGCATCCCACGCCCGCGTCTACGACTACCGGAACGCTGATGGCGTCTTTGATAAAGTCGATGTTGTAGCGGTTTTGGATACCAAGGCCGCTTCCGATGGGCGCGGCAAGGGGCATGACCGCATCGGCGCCGGCGTTTTCAAGCCGTTTGGCGATAATAGGATCGTCGTTGGTATAAGCCATGATGGTAAAGCCGTCTTTTTTCAGCACTTCGCACGCCTGGATAGTATCGACCACATCCGGATAGAGCGTTTTGGCCGTATCGCCGATGACTTCGAGTTTGATCAGATCAATCCCGGTGGCTTCGCGCACCAGACGAAACAGCGTGATCGCTTCTTTGGCCGTGGTACAGCCTGCGCTGTTTGGCAAAATCTGAACGTCGCTGTTTTTAAAGTAATCCATCAGGTTTTCTTCATTTGGATCGGTGATGTTGACCCGTTTGGTCGCAACCGTAATCATATTGGACCCGCTGGCGATGGTGGCATCGTACGTGGTTTGAAAATCGGGGTATTTTCCGCTTCCTACTATCAGTCTGCTTTCAAATTCGTATTTTCCGACTTTGAACATAAAAATCCTTTGTAAAATAATTAAATATAGGTTATTATACTTTAATCGGCTTTGTAAACCAAATTTTTTAAGTCCCAAACGGGTACAATGGATAAAATCAACAAAAAGGATGTTTATGCAAAAGATACTGATTGCTGTAACAGCGGCCCTTTTTATGCTTAGCGGCTGCCAGGAAAAAGAACAAAGCAGTAAGCCAAAAGAGCAGCCTAAAAAAGAGCAGTCCCAAAAAGAGCAGAAACAGTCTGAACCCAAACAGCCGCAGCAGGATACAAAAGCTTTGCAGCAGGATGAAAGTTCGCTTGAACAGCCCAAGGAAGCGACACAGCAGGCTCCGGTGGATGAATCAGACGTGCCGACCGAACAAGACGGGATAGCGCAAAAACAGGAAAACACCCAGCAGCAAGAGAGTGCGCCAAGTACCGAAAAAAGCGGTAAAGAGTTGTATGTTTCGTGTGTTTCGTGCCACGGGTCCAACGCGGAACGAAAAGCACTGGGGGCATCTGAAGTGATTGCGGGATGGGATAAGCAAAAGCTTATCGATTCGATGCAGGGATATAAAGACGGTTCTTACGGGGGCAATATGAAAGCCACCATGACCGCACAGATGGCACGTTTTGATAAAGACCAGATAGAAAAACTGGCTGAATATATCAGCACGCTGTAGGTTTATTCAACCCATTGATCATCCAGTGAGATCGATCCTTGTTCGACCATTTGGCGCAGCGTCTGGATTACCTTGTTTTTAGCCGTTTCCGCGTCGCTGCGCCTGACTTTTCCCATGTGTTCAAACTCTTCTGAAAGCAGCTGCTTTTTTCTGGCGCTGATTCCTTCCAAAAGCTTTTGCCTGTGTCTGGCGCTTGAGCCTTTCATGGCAAGCAGCAGGTCGTTTTTATCTATTTTCTGATGCAGCTTGCCTATCTCTTTGGGGCCAAGCTTGAGCAGGGTGTCAAAGGAAAACATCAACTCTTTCAGGTCGCCTGCGAGCTTGTCGTCGCTGGAGGCGATGCTGTTTAAAAGGTTTTTGGCATCATCCGTGCCCATATGGTTGAGGATTTGGGCGACTTTTTCCTTATCTGATGGCATGGGCCTTCCTTTGGTGGAGGTTTTGTAAAAATGACCGTATCGCTTGAACAAACTCCCGGGGCTTTTGCAGCATACTGACATGGCCGCAGCCTGGCAACTCTACAAGCTTGGCATCCTGCATCTTGGCAGCTGCCTCCCGCATCGCTTTTGGCGGTATGACCGCATCCTCACTTGCCGTGATCAGCAAAGCCGGGGGTGTTTTGTCTAAAGAATCTGTCGTGTCCGTTCGCGATATCATCGCCAAGAGGCCGCCTTTGACGCCTGCGGGATCAAAGTCGGAGATTTTTTCTTTGAGGTGCGCGATTGTGTCTTGATGGTTTTGCAGGTAGTCTTTGGTAAACGCGGCGGGAAAGAATTTGTCTAAAAAAGGTCTGATGCCCTCGTCTTCGATGCTTTGGATCGCATTGGCCCGCTTGAGTTTGGCTTCATCGTTGTCACCGGTGGAGGTGGTATTTGCCAGGATGAGAGCTTTGAAACTTTGCAGGCGTTCACTGGCTCTTAGCGCGATATAGCCGCCCATGGAAAAACCGCATACGATGACGTGACGCAGATCAAGCTGTGAAATAATTTGTTCCAAATCATCGACGTAACTTTCCATCGTATACTGCCCACAGCCAACTTCAGAATCGCCAAAGCCGCGTATATCGTAAGTGACGCAGTAATACTCATCTTTTAATTCCCTGATGGTCTCATCCCAGAGCGTATGGTCAAAAGGAAACCCGTGGATAAAGATAACAGGCTGCGCCTTTGGATCGCCTTTGTAATAAACCCGGATTCCGTCGATAAGTGTATGCATGACTTCTCCTTCTGTGATATCCAGTTTACTCCGAAATCTCTTAAACAGGGCTGATTGCATGGGTATGTTTCAAAAGGGAAAAAGCAAAGATGTGTTACGCTTTTTGTATCAATAACAATGAATAGATGCAAGGGAGGTCCAATGCATCAGCAAAACGCTATCTCACGGGATACTGACGCAGTCTGCCTGCGGCCCAAGACGCTTGAAGCGGGCGCGATTGCCGCAGATATCTACGGTACAACCTGCCGCACCGGCTTTGAGATGCCCGGGTTTTGCGTGGTGAATGTCGGGGCCTCTATGGATTCGGTGCAGTTTCGCCGGCTGATGGTTGAAATCAAGCGTGAAATGGCCGCGATCCATGCATCGCAAAAAAAGCAAACGCTGATCTATCTTTCCGCGGGCCGCTTTGACCAGCAGGAATCGACCAAGCCCCACCTTGACGGCGGACCACAGGAAAACCTCTTGATGCTTGGCTATGAACCAAGCCGTATCGATTCCGAGATTGAAATGTATGATTACGCCCGGTGCGCGTATGATCTGGGGTTAAGTCCGCAGGAGTTCATGGCCCGGCACAATCCGATGTTTGCACCCGGGGTGCGAATGCTTCGGCCTTGTGCTACGCCCGTTGACTGTTTTGATCCCGGCAGCTTTCAAATCGTGTGTATTAATAATTCCTACGCGCCTTTTAGCAGCGAAGGCAGCTTGTGGCAGGGGGTGCTGCATACCGCGCAGATTCCTCACCCCGATGAATCCAGGCGCCGCGTGATCAATTCAACGATGATCGCCCCCGCGCCTTTGGGCTCAGAGGATGTGATCGGCCCGGAGGGGGTGGAAAATTTTATGCACACGTCGCATCTAAGCCGGCGCGGATATGACAAACCGCATTTGGAGGATGACAAATGATTACTGCTTTTTGACAAACTCCTGTTTGAGCTTGATCGCTCCCACACCCGGGACTTTGCAGTCGATATTGTGGCCGTCGTTGCCTTGGACGAGTTTGATCCCTTTGATCTAGGTGCCCACTTTGATGCCGCCTGAACTGCCTTTGACCTTGAGGTCTTTGATAACGGTGACGTTATCGCCCTCACTCAGGGTATTGCCGTTGGCGTCTTTGACGATAAGTTCGTTTTCGTCGTGGCTTTCCTGGTCGGGGTTCCACTCGTGCGCGCACTCCGGGCAGATCAGCAGGTGGCCGTCTTCGTAGGTATAGGGGCTGTCGCATTCGGGGCAGTTTGGTAAATCTTGCATTGTTTTCCTTTAATTTTTTTGTAATTTTAGAGTAGTATTGATTGAAAGTCAACTCTATTGATCTAGCGTCCAAGACGCCCTTGAACAAGAAATGGCCCACCGGGGACCGCTTGTTTTCAAAAATCAAAAACAGGGGTTGAGAATCATGCACCGCAGCACTGTTGCCGGTACCCATGATTTTGCTCCCGGCTTTGGCCTGCCCCAGTATCTCAACATCGGCGGGGCCAGTCCCTACGGAGAGGGCGTTTGGAAGCTAGGAGGCGTCGGCTTTGTGTGGGATGATGATATTCCTATGCAAAATTAAGGGATTTACGTGATCAGTTTCTGCAGGCGGGGATCCAGCAGCCGATGGAGTCAATAAAAAGTGACAACTCTTTGAATTTGATCCTCTTTTTGTCATCAAGAATATCCGGGTCTTTTAAAAACCCGTTGACGGTAAAAACCAAATCGCTGTCTTTGACCAAAGGGTTTGAGACTTCGACGGCGATATCTTTGTATTCTTTGGATGTTGTATCATAAAAGGTTACGATTATATTGGGGTTGTCTTGCGTAAAAAATTGACCCCATGAGTTCATGAATTTTGCTGAGTTATATACTCCCGCAATTCTGTGGGGCATATCGGAAAAATAAAGAATATGGGGATAAAAATCCTTAATGAGAAGTTTGGTTTTTGAAAGTTGCCCTTTTTTGCCGTGGAGGACAAACAGGTATGTCGCGTCTTTGTGCAGCTTTTCACCCAAAACAATCTTGTGGTGTTCTTTCGCCTGATGGTTTGACAAATTTGTCTTTGTGCCCGTTTCTGCTCCTGCGGCTGCGGCGGAAAGCGCAAGCAGAATACAAAATAGTATTTTTGTCATAGTGGCTCCTGTGGTTGTTGAGCAGATGTTTTTATTTTTTCATTTGGCTTCATGGTATCATCATTTATATAAAACTTTTCTATAAGTGATTTTTAAACTATCTGTAACAAAGTTTGGCTTGTTTGCAGTGCAAAAAAGCTTTTGAATGTGGTAAGATTGGGGAGTGAATGTTGTTATGCACAAAGGATCGGTCATGGAGTATAAAGTCTATGAAGACAGCCTGGGCAAGGTTAAGGTTCCGGCAGGCAAGATGTGGGGCGCGCAGACGCAGCGGGCCGTGGAAAACTTTGCCATAGGAGACCAGAGTCTGCCGCTGCATTTTATCTATGAATACGTGCGGCTCAAGCGTTTTGCCGCCTGTGCGAACCATGCGCTGGGCACGCTTTCGTCCGGACATATGGAGCTTATAACCGGGGCGTGTGACGCGGTTTTGGAGGGAAAATACGATGAACATTTTCCCCTTCTGGTGTGGCACAGCGGCAGCGGTACACAGACGAACATGAACGTCAATGAAGTAATCGCTAACATCGCCAACGCCAAAGCAGGAGAGGTGCGGCTGCATCCAAACGACCATATCAACATGTCCCAAAGCAGTAACGACACTTTCCCCACGGTGATGCATATGAGCATAGTGCGCCAGACAAAAGAGCACCTGCTGCCCGCTTTGAAGCGGCTGCGCAGATCGCTCAAACAGAAGCAAGAGCAGTATATGCAGACGTTCAAAGTCGGACGGACTCACCTGCAGGATGCGCTGCCCATGAGCTTCGGGCAGGAAGTAAGCGGCTGGGTGTCGATGCTGCAAAGTGACAAAAAAGCGATAAAACAAGGGGTAAAATCCTGCATGAAGCTGCCTGTGGGCGGCAGTGCCGTGGGCACAGGCGCAAACGTGCCAAAAGGATTTAATGAATTGATGATCGAGTATATTGCGCAGGATTTGAACGCCCCCTGCAAGGCGCAAAACTCTTTTCACGGCCTTTCTTCCCACGACTTAGCAATGCGTTTACACGGGGATTTGACCACGCTGGCAACAAATCTGCACAAGATCGCCAACGATATCCGGTGGCTGGCCTCGGGACCCAGGTGCGGGCTGGGGGAGCTGCGCTTAAGCGCCAACGAACCGGGCAGTTCTATCATGCCCGGCAAAGTCAATCCCACCCAGGCAGAAGCCGTGACGATGGTCTGTGCGCAGGTTATAGGCAACAACGCCGCGGTAGGGTTTGCCAACGCACAGGGAAATTTTGAGCTCAACGTGTACAAACCCGTCATCATTTACAACCTGCTGCAGTCGATTGCCCTTTTGGCCGATGCGATGGATTCCTTTGAACAGCGTTGTGTGTGGGGTATGGAAGCCGATGATGCGTCCATGCAAGGATATTTGGATCGCTCCCTGATGCTGGTAACGGCGCTGGTGCCCCATATCGGCTATGACAAAAGCGCCAAGGTGGCTAAGAACGCTTATGACAAAGGCATAACCTTGTCGCAAAGTATCCAAGAGCTGGGCTACATGGAAAAAGAGGAGTTTGAAAGGCTGATTGATATCAAAAGATTGGTTTTTCAGTATTAAAAAGAGTTGAATCTTTTGAACTTTTCAAACTTGATATGTTTTCTCATGAAACTTCTCTTTATTGCTGTCAAATCCATCTAAAAATATCTTTTCTATCTCGGGGTTTTCTATTTTTAATGTCAGCATTTCAAACCTCCTTCGTATTGTGATTATCATATCCCATTTAGCTCTCTTACTGTAAAGACAAAGGATAAAAGCGGAGATTCAATTACTTGGGTGTAGTTTTCATATTTATCTAGTTTGTTGAGTTATTG
>CAYUAC010000012.1:0-27376 GCA_964442515.1 uncultured Campylobacterales bacterium
GCCTTTGCCATCGTCCTTTCGGCGGGTCTGTGGGTCTGGGACAAGTGGGTCAAGTACACAGATCCCATGGGAAAGAAGCTGCTGGTTCGGGGCACGACCGTGGTCCTGCTGATCCTCGCGGGCATCTGGATGCTCCAGCCGCCCCGGCCCGGCCAGGGCGTCAAGTTCGTGCAGTACGATGACGCCGTCCTCACCCAGGCCAGACAGGACGATCAGCCCGTCCTCCTGAAATTCACCGCCTCCTGGTGCACCTCGTGCAAGACCATCGAGCGACAGGTCTTCTCCAAGCCGGCCATCGCGGGCTACCTGGCCCGGCGGAACGTCCTGCCCGTGGAAGTGGACGTGACCAACAATGATTCTCCCGGCGACAAGTTCATGCGACAGCGCTACGGCACGGGCGCCCCGCCCCTGACGGTGATCCTGCCGGCTGGCGGGGGCAGAGCCGTCCAACTGCTGGGCGCCTACGACATCGAGCAGCTCAAAGAGGCCCTGGAGCGGGCAGGCATCGACGAAACCCCCGCCGCGACGGCTCAGGGAAGCTAAGCGCATCTTGCCTGGAACGCCGGATCGGGTACAATCCCGTGATGGACCCGAAGTACATACGCAATTTCAGCATCATCGCCCACATCGACCACGGCAAGAGCACGCTGGCCGACCGCATGCTCCTGCTGGCCGGGGCGATTACCCAGCGAGAATTCCGCGAACAGCTCCTGGATGACATGGACCTGGAGCGGGAACGGGGAATCACCATCAAGGCCTCGGCCGTCACCATCGAGTACGACTACCAGGGCCGAACCTACATGCTCAACCTCATCGACACCCCGGGCCACGTCGATTTCCACTACGAAGTCAGCCGAGCACTCCAGGCCTGCGACGGCGGACTGCTGGTCGTCGACGCCGCCCAGGGCGTCGAGGCCCAGACCGTCGCCAACGCCCACCTGGCCGAGCGGTGCAAACTCCCCCTGGTCCCCGTGGTCAACAAGATCGACCTGCCCCAGGCACGACCCGAAGATACCGCCATGGAGGTCGAGGCCCTGCTCCAGACCCCCGCCGAGGACTGTGTCTTCACATCAGCCAAGACCGGCGAGGGCATCGAAAACCTCCTGGCCGCCATCATCGAGCAACTCCCCCCGCCCTCGGGCCGCGGCGACGCCAAAACCCGCGCCTTGATCTTCGACAGCCAGTACGACGAGTATCGCGGAGTCGTCGTCTACTTCCGACTCGTCGACGGCAAGCTCTCGGTCCCACACCAGCCGGCACCTGCTTTCGCGCTTAGAAACGGGCGAAGTGCTCAGTGCCAACAAAGCCGTGCAGACGGTGTGGATCAGAGCCGGGGTGATTATCGGCTCTGGCAGTGCCAGCTTTGAAATCATCCGCAACCTGGTTGAAAAACTGCCGGTGATGACCACGCCAAAATGGGTCAATACCAAAGCCCAGCCCATCGCCGTAGATGATGTGCTTGCCTATCTTCATGAAAGCCTGTATCTGCAAGAAAGAAAAAATATCACCGTTGATATCGGCAGTAAAGCGATGACGTATAAGCAGATGATGCTGCAAACGGCGCAAGCTCTTGGTTTGAAACGTTACGTAATCCCGCTTCCTTTTATGAGTATCAATATTTCTTCATACTGGCTCAATATCTTTACGCCCGTACCATTCAGTGTCGCTAAAGCGTTGATAGAGGGGTTGGAGTCTGAGGTGACGGTGCAAAACGACAATGCGCGAACATATTTTCCCCATATTGAACCGCTCAGTTATAAAGAAGCCGTCACCCGCGCGGTTAAAGAGATAGAAAACAATCAGGTTATCAGCCGCTGGAGTGACGTGGGCGGCAAGATTTGGGACAGAGACCACGACAAAGAGTTTAGCGACGCAATCTTTGTAGACCGCCAAAGAGCTGATATCAGCAAACTGGATAAGCACAAGGTATATCAAGCCTTTACCGCCATCGGCGGGGAAAACGGATGGTTTGATTTTGATTTTTTATGGGAGATTCGCGGTATTATCGATAAGCTTGTAGGCGGCGTGGGGATCAACCGGGGCCGAAGAAGCCAGTGCGATCTGCGTCTTGGGGATTGTTTGGATTTTTGGAAGGTGGTGGATTTGCAAAAAGATGAACGGCTTTTGCTTTTTGCCCAGATGAAGCTGCCCGGCAATGGATGGATCGAGTTTAAAATAAGCGGCGATGAGTTGATACAATCAGCCTATTTTTACCCCCACGGCGTATGGGGCAGGCTCTACTGGTATGCCCTCATCCCGCTGCACTATTTTGTATTTAAGAATATGATCAATTCAATTGTGGCAAAAGCAAAAGAAGATTAACCCTTGACAACCTCTTTGATCCAGCCTTCAAGCAGGCTGTGCAGGTTTTCGTTGGGAACTTCCAAAATGCTGATTTCAAACCTGTCATTAAACTCTGAGATTCCGATCGATCTGGGGCGTACGGCCATAATTCTGCCGTTTGGAATCTCTTTGCCAAAACAAAAGATGAGGTTTTTCGCATCGTTCATATCTTCAGGGACCACATTGTCCGGCAAACTTTTTGTATGGGCGTAGTGATCAAACTCGGCGATATATTTAGCCATCGGATGGGCTTTGATTTTTTCTTTGAAAAACGCAAACATCGCGTCGATGGAATCAAATCTGCTTTCATCTTTGTTGACGATGAGTTCGTATATGGGATATTTTTCTTTGAACGTAACTTGTTTCATAGGAAATCCTTTCTGATTAAATAAACATATGTTCAAAATAATAGCATTTTAGTGAACATATGTCAAACAAATGAATGTTATATTACTTTAAATAAATTATGTTAAAATAGGCAATAAGAAATAAAATTAAAAATTCAGGTTGTGTTAATGTATGAAAGTATCCGTGATTTAAACATACTCTACGTCGAAGATGATTCGACCATGCGCAAGATGTTCAAAGAGGTGCTCAAAAAGATCGTTGACACGATCTATCTGGCCAATGACGGCCAAGACGGGCTGGAAGTGTTTGAGCGCGAAGATATCGATATTATTATAACCGATATCAATATGCCCAATATGAGCGGTCTGGAGATGGCCCATGAGATTCGAAAGAGTGATAAAAATATTCCCATCGTGGTCACATCCTCTTACAGTGAAAGCGATTATCTGCTTCAGGCTATTGACCATGACGTGACCAGTTATATGCTCAAACCCATCAGTTATGACACGCTTCGCAAAAAGATTGAACAGGTAGCCCATTCGGTCTTTTTGGAAAAACGGCTGGCCAGGAATCAGAAGATGGCCCAAACCGCGATCGATCTGTATGAGGGGATGATCGTAGAAGTGGTGAACAAAAATATCGATTTTGCCAATGAAAGCTGCAAACGAATATTTAATATCAATCAAAAGCCAAGCTATAAAGAGTTTTCAAACTTTTTTGACAGTGATGATATTATCGCCACGATCCAGGCTATTGAGGAAAAAAATAAAATTATCCATTCCAAAAACGGGTTTAGCTACCTGGTGGATATGACCAGTATGGACCAAAACAGTTACCTGCTGATTTTAAGTGACGTTACCCATATGGTCCAAAAAACAGACGAACTGGAAAAACAGTCGGTCACAGACGAGCTTACGGGTATTTACAACCGTAAAAAATTCGACCAGTCGCTGGTGTATTTCAAAGAATCCTTTCTGCGCTACAATATCAGCTTTTCGGTGATTTTGTTTGATATCGACCACTTCAAACAGATCAATGACACTTACGGCCATGCAGACGGCGACGAAGCGCTTAAAACCCTGGCCCATATCGTTACCAACAGTATCCGCGTAACGGACGTGTTTGCCAGGTGGGGCGGGGAAGAGTTTGTGGTGCTGCTTCCCGAAACCGACGCGACCAACGCCAAAATCGTAGCGACTAATTTAAAAAATCTGATAAAAATACACAGATTTCCGCGAATCGGCAATATTACGTGCAGCTTCGGAGTAGGAGAGTACAGCGGCAATGAAAGTCTGGATGATTTTTTCAAGCGTATCGACAAAGCTCTCTACAGGGCCAAAAAAGGCGGCAGGGATCAGGTTGTCGTAGCAGATTAATCCTGTTTGTATTTTTTGAGTTTATAGCGCAGCTGGCGCGGGGTTAATCCAAGGGCTTTGGCCGTTTTTGCGACGTTGTAGTCGCATCTTTGGTATATATGTAAAACAAACCGGCGTTCCATCGTCTGCAGTGAGGATGTCTGCAAAAACGATTTTTGGGCCAGGTGTGTTTTGAGGGCTTTGGAAAAAAGCGGAACCAGCAGGTGCAGGGTATCGATGTTGTGTTGTGATTTGCTTTCAAAAGCGGCGTTAAAACTGCCTATAATCTGGCCCTTTTCAATCATGGGCAGCGACAGTTGCAATACAGCCGGCTTACTTTTTTCCTTTTCGTAGGTGACGAAAGATTTCTTGTCAACCTCGATAGATACGCTTTGCAGCTTTAAAAAATCGGCCGCTCTTTCCAGTGCGGTTGCCAGGTTTTGTTCAAAGTCTTCACTTTCCAGCAGCAAAAGCGTAATTTCATACAAAAAGGAGCTGTCTTTATTTTTTAAAATATTTTGCTTCATGATACAGGTAGTATACAGCTTTTTTTGGATCGCAGGGATGATTCCTTGTATATTTACTATACAGTTATATCACTATGATATAATCACGCCAAAAAAGTGATCCATATGAAGAAAAAACTTTTGGTTCTTGCGGCTGTAATCCTTATAGCCCTGTATGCGATGACAAACAGCCTGGGTTTAAATGAAGCCTCACTTTCTTTTGTCGCTTCCCATGCCCAGCAGATCGAAGCTTTTATTGTTCGGCATTTTATGCTCTCACTGCTGATATATTGCGGTATCTATGTCATTTTGCTTTGTCTTGGAATGCCAATGGGCGCGATTTTGGCAATGATCAGCGGTTATTTTTACGATTTGACCACCGGGGTCGGCGCTACGCTCATTGCCGCGCTCATTTCGGCGCTGATCACATTTTTTCTGGGCAAAACGATACTGTACCGTTATCTGCATAAAAAATACGGCGTCAGAGTCGACAGAGTGGAAAAAGCGGTGAATGAAAACGGCACCTTTTACGTCCTTGCCGTTCGGGTGAGTTCTGTTTTACCCTTTTTCTGGGTCAATCTGCTGTTTGGCGCGGCCAATCTTTCCTATAAACAATACGTTTTGCCCACCTTTATAGGGTTAATCCCGGGAACGATTGTGTATGTCAATATGGGTGTATCGCTTTCATCGCTGAATTCTCTCAGCGATATCTTCAGTCTCAAAATTGCGCTGTCGTTTTTACTGCTTGGGGTGTTGGTTCTGCTGCCCGTTATCGGTAAAAAGATTCAGAAAAAAATAAATCGTTAAGCAAAATTGGATACTATTACGCCATGAAAATTTTGATGATAACCAATACCTACCTCCCGCATGTCGGAGGGGTAGCCAATTCCGTGGCCGGATTCAAAAACGCGTTACAGGCAAAGGGTCATGAGGTGATGGTCATCGCCCCGCATTTTGAGGGCGAAAAACCCGACAATGACGTACTGCGCGTGGAAGCGGTGCAAAATTTCAACGGCAGCGATTTTTCGCTTTCGCTGCCGGCAGTGATTTTCAAAAACAGATCGATCGAAGAGTTTGATCCCGATATCATCCACTCCCACCATCCATTTTTGCTGGGTATCAGTGCCCTTCGTATCGCCGGACGGCGTGAGATACCTATCGTTTTTACCCACCATACTCTGTATGAACGCTATACTCATTACGTCCCTTTTGAATCAGGGGCGCTAAAAAAGATGGCAAAAAGGATGGCCACGGAGTATTGCAATCTCTGTGACGGTGTTATCGCTCCAAGCAGGAGTATCGCGTCCCTGCTGAAAGAACGCGGGGTTAATACGCCCATCGCGGTTATTCCCACCGGTATTGAGGAAAAACATTTCGCTTCACAGCCTGCCAAAGAAGCCGGAGAAATCTTCGGTATCGACGATCAGGCATTTGTTATCGGGCATGTCAGCAGACTGGCCCCGGAAAAAAACCAAATCTTTTTAGCCAAAGCCGTGGGCCTGTTTTTGCAAAACCATCCGCGTGCGCTTTTTGTGATCGCGGGCAGCGGCGAGATCGAAGGCGAGCTTAAAGAGATATTTGCGGCCCTGGGGGTGTATGAGAGGGTCCGGTTTCTTGGCAGCCAAAGCGGCGAAGCTTTGGAGGCGCTGTATGCGCGTATGGATCTGTTTGTTTTCAGTTCCACCAGTGAAACGCAGGGAATGGTTCTGGCCGAGGCGATGCTTGCCTCTACGCCCGTGGTCGCTCTGGACGCTCCTGCCGTGAGTGAAATGATCACGAAAGAAAACGGGATACTCGTACAAAAACAGGACACGGCCGCTTTTGCCGCCGCGGTCAAAACGGTTTATGATATGGATCGGTATTCGCTGTCAGAGTTGAAACAAAGCAGTTTTGTCAGTGCGAGAAACTACCGCATGGGCAATACCGTGGGGTTGCTGCTTGAATTTTATACAAATACGCTGCGCCATTTTGAAAAAAAAGAAAAAGACAGTGTCTTACTGGATAAAACGCTTCGGACGCTGACGACTGAGTATGAGATCTGGAAAAGCAGGGCCCAGAGTCTGGGCCAAAGTAAAATGGTAAGCAAGAGCCTTGGCAAGCTCAAAAAGCTTGGCCAAAACCCGGTAAAAAAAGCTTAAACCAAAAAGATCGTGGGTACGATCAGCGGGTAGCGCTTATGCGATTTAATTACCTGTTTTCTGATACTTGAGCGGATATTATCCTCGATCACTTTTTTGCTAGCCCCGGCGTCCAGTTTGGCCAAAACCCCCTCGATCGTGTTTTTGACATCTTTTTCAAAGGTTTTGTGGTGTCGTTTGCCGATCAGGCCGTATGTCGTAACGATCGGGTTTTGTACCAGTTTGCGGTCTTGTTCTGCAATTTGCACCACAAGGTTGATGATACCTTCATTGGCCAGTTTCTGACGGTCAACGACCACGTCGCTTTCAATGGTCTGGTTGGCCTGGTTGTCTATATAGGATTTGCCCGTTTTGATCGTTTTGACCTTCTTGATATATTTTGGCGAAATTTCGACCTGATCGCCGTCTCCCATTAAAAACATGTTGCGCTTGTCCACACCGCAGGCCGCTGCCGTTTCGGCGTGTTTGACCACGTGGTTGTATTCGCCGTGGACGGGCATGAAAAACTTGGGCTGGCACAGGCGAAGCAGCAGTTTCTGCTCCTCCTGACCGGCGTGGCCGCTGACGTGGATTTCGCTGAACTCCTGATATTTGACCGAAGCGCCCGCTTTTTGGATATGGTTGATTACTTTGGAAACACTGCCCTCATTGCCCGGGATCGCCTTGGCCGAAAGGACGACGGTGTCGCTTGGTTTGAGTTTGATATGGCGGTGATCATCCGTTGCCATTCGAAACAGGGCGCTCATCGGCTCGCCCTGGCTGCCGGTGGTAACGATCAGAACTTCGTCGTCATTGTATTTGCCCACTTCATGGGCGTCGATGAAGATATCTTCTGGCAGTTTGATGTAGCCAAGTTCCATCGCCACCCCGATATTTCGCTCCATTGACCGGCCGATGATGCTGATCTTTCTGCCGTGTTGTCTGGCGTGATCGATCGCCTGATAAATTCGGTGGATATTGGATGAGAAGGTAGACATGATCACTCTGCCCCGGGCCTGGTCAAACAGCCCTTCAAAGGTTTTGCCCACCACGCTTTCGCTTTTAGTGCTGCCGGGATTGTGGGAGTTGGTACTGTCACTGAGCATCAGCAGTACGCCCTTTTCGCCGTAGTACGCAAACCGGTGCAGATCGGTCGGGTTGCCGTCAATGGGTGTGTGATCGATCTTGAAATCGCCCGTATGCACGACCGTTCCAGCAGGCGTCTGGATCGCTAAAGCCGAAGAATCGGGAATAGAGTGGGTAATATGCATAAACTCTACGGTAAAATCGCCCATCTTGATCTGTTTTCGCTTTTCGACGTAGCGGAAATATTTTTTATATTCGCGCATCTTGTGTTCATCGAATTTATTCGCGATCATACCAAGAGGCAGCGGCGTGCCGTAGATCGGAAACTGCAGCTGCTTGAACAGGTAGGGCACCGCACCGATGTGGTCTTCGTGGGCGTGGGTGATAACGATGCCGGCTATTTTGTCTTTGATCGCGTGGATATAGCTAAAATCAGGCACTAAGATATCAACGCCGTGCATCTCGTCATCGGGGAAACTCATCCCCACATCGATCAAAATGGCGCTGTTTTGGGTTTCCAGTACCCCGATATTGCCCCCGATCTCTCCAAGACCGCCAAGAGGAGTAAAGCGCAGCTTCGCGTTTGTCTTGCTGTTGATCTTGTTATGGGCGTTAAGGCGCTTTTCATTCATCGCGTCGTTGGCTTTGATCGCTCTTTTGATATCTTTGTGCCAGCTGAATGATTTCTTCTTGCCGCCTCTGTTATTATTTCTGGGGCCGTTTTTGTGCGGCGGTTTACTGCTGTTGTTTGGCTGGGCCGCAGCCGTGTTTTGTTCTGGTTGTTGATTTGTTTTATTGTCTGTTTTTTCCATCTTGTTCACCTTTTAATAAGTCATGTAGATGATGATAAAAAGGTGTCACGAGCTGATGAGGTCGGAGAGTACGATCAAGTTCAAGGGTCGCAAACGTTTTGCTTAAAGCATTTTTGTCATGTTTTGCGCTTAAGTTTTTAAACAGCGTTTTTCGCGGTTGGCAAAACGCGGTTTTCAAAAAGCTTTCAAAAGCGTTATCGTCCAAAGAACTTGTTTTTTCTATCAAAAGCACGCTGGAAGTTACTTTCGGAGCCGGTTCAAAGGCTTCGGCGGGCACGTCAAAAAGCAGCCGTGCCGCTGCGCAGCTTTGGGTCAGTACCGATAAAGCTCCGAAGGCTTTATCTCCCGCGTCTGCTGCGAATTTTTGCGCAACTTCTTTTTGCACCATGACAAGCAAACTCTTGCAGTTTGGATCATGCAGCGCTTTTAATACAATTTTGCTGGCGATATAATATGGCAGGTTCGCCGCCAGATCATACGCTCTGTCTCCAAGAGTATCCTGCCAGTTTTTTAAAACATCTTCCTCTATCAATTGCAGCCGCTTCGTGGCTAATTCGCGAGAAAACTTCTGTTTTAAAACTTGACAGGCTCTCTTGTCGACCTCATATGCAGTGACATCTTCAACTTGTAAAAGTTTTTCGGTCAAATCACCTAACCCAGGCCCTATTTCGATAATATGATCGGTTTTTGAGGACATCGATTGGATGATTCTGTTCAGATAATACTCATCTTTTAAAAAATTCTGACCAAAACTTTTTTTGGCAAATTGGTGTGTGTTTATCATTTTTTGATACAATTATAACCTAAATGAGAGCAATTGCTGTTTAAACCCCGGCAATTAATCTTTTTTTTAAAACTCACTTACAAATTGTAACACAAAAGGCTGAAAAAACAATGAATCAAGAACCCTTTGCAAAACGTATCATTCCCTGCCTGGATGTCAAAGACGGCCGCGTGGTCAAAGGCGTGAACTTTGTAGGCCTCAAAGACGCCGGCGATCCGGTAGAGGTTGCCAAGCGTTACAACGCCGAAGGTGCCGATGAGATCACGTTTTTAGACATCACCGCCACGCACGAAAAACGCGATACGATCGTGGATGTGGTCGGTGAGGTGGCTAAAGAGGTTTTCATTCCCCTCACCGTCGGCGGCGGGATCAAAACGCTGGAAGATATCTACAGGCTGTTAAACGTGGGCTGCGATAAGATCAGCATCAATTCCCACGCGGTCAAAAACCCCGACTTTATCAACGAGGCGGCCAAGCGTTTTGGCAGCCAGTGTATCGTTGTGGCTATCGATGTCAAGCGCCACGGTGAGGGGTATCACGTCTACACCGCCGGCGGCAGGCATGACAGCGGAATTGACGCATTTGCGTGGGCCAAAGAGGTCGTCAGCCGCGGAGCCGGAGAGATACTGCTGACAAGCATGGATGCCGATGGTACCAAAGCCGGCTTTGATACGCAGGTGACAAAACGTATCAGCCAGATGGTGGACGTACCCGTTATCGCAAGCGGCGGGGCCGGAACTATGGAAGATTTCAAAGATGTTTTTGAAAACAGCGCCGATGCCGCCTTGGCCGCATCGGTATTTCACTTTAAAGAAATTGATATCATGGAGTTGAAAAACTACCTGAGCACAAATAATATTTCAGTAAGGATCAACAGATGAGAACAGTATTAATACTACTTGCTATGACCCTGAGTCTGGGGGCGATGGAGATCGCTTTTGAAAAAACATTCACCAAAGAGGTCGAACCCAAGCTGATCCGCACGAATCTGCTTATTAAGGCCCAGGGTGAGAGTGAAAAGCGCGTCAGCAGTATTTTGCAGGAAACTTCGGTTTTTATCGACGGGTATTCGCAGGTGCAAAAAAGCGGCGGCAATCTTAAGATCATGCCCCGCTACTCGCATGAAGAGGATAAAAAGGAGTTGAAAGGGTTTGAGGGTATGCTCTCTTATGAGATACAATCGGATAATTTTGATCATATAGAGGTTTTTTTGCAGGATCTGCTTTCGCACAAGGATAAAGAAACCATCACGGTGCAAAATCTCGGTTACGTGCTTTCAAAAGACCAAAAGGAAGATGAATTGGAAAAACTGCGGTTTAAAGCGATTCTGTGGGGCATCAGTTATGCCAAGAGCCTTTCGTCCAAGATTTATGAACAGTGCAGCGTGGATGAGATCAGCTTTAAGAGGCCAAAAGCGCCGGTGATGTTTCAAACCCGCATGAGCGAACAAGATCAAAGCAGAAAATTGACGCGTGATTTTATTCCCAATCCTGTCAAAAAGCCAAGAAGCCTTTCCATGCAGCCAAGTTTTCTTTTAAAGTGCATCGATGATCGTTAGTGCCGGCAATATGGAAACGTTTGCCTTTGCCCTGCCTGTGGGCATCGGGATGAATGAAGCGGCTGTTAATACGACCAAGGCCGTGCTGCTTGATCCGCCAAAAGAGTTGGTGTTTATCGGCAGTGCGGGCAGTTACGGCGGGCATGAAATCTTTGATATCGTCACCAGCGCCAAGGGGTGCAGTGTCGAAGCGTGCTTTTTTCAAAAAAAATGTTATACGCCTATGGATAACGTCATCGACGCGGGACTTGAAGGTGACGTGATGGTCAATTCCAGCAATTACATCACCGCCGATGAGGCAAACGCGCGGCAGTTTTTAAAACGGGGCATCGCGATAGAAAATATGGAATTTTACTCGATTTTACAGGTGGCAAAGGAGTTTGAACTGCCCGTCAAAGGCATCTTTGTCATCACTAACCACTGTTTCCAAGACGCCCACAAACAGTTTGCAGCCAACCACAAAGAAGCCATGGCCCACCTCACGCGCCATCTGCAAAAAAACTACGCGGTGCAAGAGTAGCCCATGCGATCGATTATGGATTATACCAGGGCCCAATTGGCCCAAGACATACAACCCGCTTTTCGGGTCAAGCAGATTCTTGGCTGGGTGTATCACAAATACGCGGACAGTTTTGAACAGATGAAAAACCTGCCAAAAGCGATGCAGCAAACCCTGGCTGAAGAGTATGTGATCAATCCGCTGGAAATTGCGGCCAAAGAAAGCAGTGTTGATGGCAGCATAAAGTACCTGTTCAGACTGCATGACGGCTACAGCGTTGAAGCGGTACTGCTTAAAATGAGTGATACAAGTTACCATGAAGACGGCAGCATCAAGCATCTGCCCCGCTATACCGTCTGCGTCTCGACCCAGGTGGGGTGCAAAGTGGGGTGCGCGTTTTGTCTGACGGGCAAAGAGGGATTTTTCCGTGATCTTACCCCCGGCGAGATCGTCGGTCAAGTCATTGCGATCAAAGCCGATAACGATCTTGCGGCCAACAGAAAGACCAATATCGTATATATGGGTATGGGTGAACCCCTTGACAATCTTGACAACCTCATCAAAGCGATCGAAATCTTCAGCGACCCCGAAGGCCCCTCTATCTCGCCCCAGCGCCAGACGGTGTCAACCAGCGGGCTTGGCAGACAGATTTACAAACTCGGAGCCAAAGACCTGGGCGTGAACCTGGCGATTTCGCTGCATGCAGTCGATGACAAACTGCGCCAACAACTGATGCCTATTAACAAGGCGTACAATATCGAAGCGGTGATCAACGCCGTCAGGGATTTTCCCATCAACGCCAGAAAACGGGTAATGTTTGAGTACTTAGTGATCAAAGATGTCAACGACGACAGGATGAGTGCGAACAAGCTTGTCAAACTGCTGCACGGTATCAAGGCCAAGGTGAACCTGATCTATTTCAACGACGCGCCGGGCAGTGTGTTCAAACGACCCAATGAAGAGGATATGCTCGCCTTCCAGCAGATTTTGCGTAACAAGGGTGTAACCTGCACCATCCGCGAATCAAAAGGGCTTGATATAAGCGCTGCCTGCGGGCAGCTGTACCAAAAGGATAAAAATGACTCCGACTGACATTGCATTGCTGATATTTTTAGTGATTGTTTTCATTGTGGGCGTAGGCGGTTTTTTGATCGCAAACAAAGAGGATTAGTTTAGGCACGCTTTTTGCTTTAAGTGAAACAGTAAATCAGTAAAAAGGCTGTTGTATGCTTGAAGCGATACTCGCAAAAAAGGGAACTGTTCCAAAAGAGGGTTTGACAAAAGGGGATACCGCATCTTCCTCCAAAGAGGGGGAAAGCGGCAGTTTTAAAGATCTTTTTGTCAAACTCGTTGCACAAAAAGATTCCAAAGACAAAGGGATTTTAGAACAAAAGCCTGCCGCCGAGGTGGTGATAAAAGAAGAAAGCAAAGAGGCAAAAACGATCACTTCGATGCTGGAATCGATTCTGAAGGCTTCAGGCAGGGACAAAAGCCAGATCAAAGACCTTGATGCCAAAGCAAAAATGATGCAGGCAAAATCTGTGCTTGAAAAAAGCCTCGGGCAAAAGGTTGATTTGGCCCAGCTTAAAGATGCCAAAAGTTTGGGTGATTTGATCAAGCAGGCCAATAAAAAAGGGTTAAACGCCAAAATAATCTCCTTTGAACAAACGAGCACTCAAAAAGCAGCCAAAGCGGACCAAAAACCCGATGCCCAAAAAGCGCAGAAATCGGTTCACAACGCTTTGCAAAACCAAAGCCAGACGGTAAAACAAGACGGTATCAAGCAGGCGCTTGTCCAGCAGGCAAAAGCTTTTGACAAATCCGCGCAGGCAAATAACGCCCAAAACAACAACCTCTCAAGTGTCCTTGCCCAAAAGCTGCATGACAAGGGTGAACAAAGTCCGGCCAAACAGGACCTTTCACAAATCGTAAGCAAAGGCGGGGAGACAAAAGAGACAAAACAGGCTTCCGCGCAAAACGCGGCTTTGATGCAGGCGCTGCAAAAAGATAAAAAAGACTCCGGGCAGCAAAGCAAAAAAGATACACTTGATAAACTGCTGCAAACACGGATTGATGATGACAAGCTGCGCCAAAAAAAGACGATGAAAGATACGATCGCTTCAAAGCTTGATCTTTCAAAAAATATGGAAAAAACCGCGCAAAAAGCGGACAGGGGCGCTGATACAATGCAGTCCCTGCAAGAGATTGCTGCAAAAGAGCAGCCGGCGTCTTCAAACAGTTCGCAAAATGCTTCACAATCCAACGCCACGGTGAATACCCAGCAGGGTGCCCAAAGCGAGTTCAGCCTCAAATCCGGTGAAGCTAAGCAGGCTGTGAAACAGTTTGCCTCTTCACTGAAAGAGCAGGTGGATAATTACAAGCCTCCCGTTTCCAAACTGACGCTTTCGCTTAACCCGAAAAGTTTAGGAGAAGTGGACGTGGTGATCAAAACCAGGGGGGATCAGCTCAGTGTGCAGCTGAGTTCCAACACCGCTCCGGCACTGCAGGTTTTAGCCCAAAATTCACAGGACCTGCGCCAAAACCTTTTGAATATGGGGTTTGAAAATGTTTCCATGCAGTTTAGTTCCGGTTCGCAGCAGGAAGGCAGAGAACAAAATCCTCAGCAGCAAGCCCAAATGATGCGCGAACTTGAAGATTTTGACGAAGAATTAAGCGCGGAGGTGGAACAGTTGGAAATTGTTCTGCCCAGATACGTGTAACAAGGAGAGAAAATGAATGTAGCCGATACGCTCAACAGTCCAGACGCTTCAAACGCTCTTGGATCAGCAAGCCAGAGTATGCTTGAAAAAGATGATTTTTTAAAACTGCTGATGACGGAATTGCAGCACCAGGATCCCACCGATCCGATGGATTCGGACAAGATTTTATCCCAGACTTCGCAGCTGGCGACGATGGAATCGGCCCAGAATACCCAGGACGCACTGGAAAAACTGAGTGAATCCCTGGGGAACAACCGTGATTTTTCAACCGTTTCAGCCATCGGCAAAACCGCTGATATGGGAAGCGCCGAGATAACATTGCCTGAAGAGGGGCAGACCGATTTTGATATCTATTTCCCCGAAAATGTCAAAAGCGGCCAGATTTCGATCGAAGACAGTGACGGCAACGTCATCAAAACCGTAGGCCTGGAGGAACAACCCGGCGGAGTGCTGAATTTCAAATGGGACGGCACCAACAATAACGGCGATCAGGTTGAATCGGGTGCGTATTACGCCAGCGCTCAGTATTTCAATGAAGCCGGACAGCAGCGTCAGACCAGGGTGGGAACGTATCCTATCTCTTCAGTGAAGTTTGACGAGGGCAAAACCTTTCTGCGTCTTGGCAGCGATTACGTCGCTCTTGACAAAGTCAAAGAGATTTTTTAAAGGCTAAAACAATGCTGCAATCATTTTTTAACAGTATCTCGGGGGTAAAGAGCCATCAATTCGGGATGGATGTGACTTCCAACAACATAGCCAATGTCAACACGTACGGCTTTAAAGGCTCAGACGCAGAGTTTAAAAACATCTTTGCCAAAGCAGCCGCCGACAGGCACAGTTCCACAACCACCGATCAGATCGGGCTTGGGTCCACCGCGCAGACAACGGCACTGGATACCAAACAGGGGACCTTTGAAAACACCGACAGGGCATTTGATCTGGCTATCGGCGGGGACGGCTGGTTTAACGTGGCCCCGGGGCAGGGGGAGAATGACCAGCAAAGCTTTTATACCAGAGACGGTAACTTCAGCGTCAACGCCGACGGGTTTCTGGTAAATAGCAGCGGCTATTTCGTGCAGGGAATCACCGCAGACAATATTACTCCCGACGATGTCATCAATCCAAATGTCGAAATCGATCCGCAAAGCGAGCAAACCGGTCCGATAAAAATACCTACGCAGTTGACATATCCGCCCACGGCCACAGATGAGGTAACGCTGCGAAAAAACCTTGCCCACGGAACCACCCAGCAAAGCCAGAGTATCGGGATCGTGACACCACAGGGTGAGCGTACCAACTTGGATTTGGAATTTAGCTTTGATGAAACGGATCAGCCCGCAAACGGTACGCGGTGGAACTACAGCGCAAGCGTTGAGGGCAGTGACGATGATCCTACAACCGGTGCCCTGGATTTTGATACCGCCGGCGGTTTGATCGGTGATACCGTATTGGATATCAATAATTTCGGCCAGAATATGACGGTTGATCTTGGCGGGGGTTTTGACGGCGTAATCTCCACTACCGGTGAGGTCAGTACCGCCGTGACGGCAAACGGTCGCCCGGAAGGCGATCTTGACAATTACCGCGTTGACCAGGACGGCAATGTCGTCGCTTCTTTTGACAACAGCAACAGTGCTTATATCGGCAAGATTCCGCTGTATCATTTTCAAAACGATCAGGGGCTTGAAAAAGAGGGGGAAAATCTTTTCCAGGCTTCTGCCAACAGCGGCGATCCGACACGTTTTGAAACCGAGTCGGGTAAATCGGCCTTTGGCAGTAAAATACTTTCGCACAAATTAGAAAACAGTAACGTGCAGCTTTCTCAGAGTTTGACCAATCTGATCGTGTACCAAAAAGCGTTTGACGCCAACTCAAAAGGGATCACGACCAGCGATCAAATGATCCAAACCGCGATCAATATGAAGCGGTAAGCCCGCGGTTTTGAAAAAATGGTAAAATTGCCTTTAAAAAAGGCGGTTTATCATGAGATGGCGCGAGGTCAAACAGGGCAGGGCAAAGCCCGCAAAAAAAACCAATACACAGAAAGAACCCTACGCAACCTATCCGCAGCGTATCAAAGCGTTTATCGTGGATATGTTCATGATCTATACCCCCATTTTGTATATTATTACCTATTTTATCCTCGGCGGCAAGGAGGATTTTCAAAGTTCGCAGGTTGCGCCGCTGGCGGCGGTGGCGGTGTATGGGCTTATTTACGCGATCTTTTTGGCAAAAAAGGGTCAGACGCCGGGAAAAAAAGCGTATGAGATCAAGGTCGTGGACAAAAACGGAGACAATCTCTCTTTTGGCATGTCACTGCTTCGGTTTATTCTCTTTCTTTTTTCGGCTACGATCGTTATAGGATTGCTTACCCCGTTTTTTCGTGCCGACAACAGGGCTTTGCACGATATTATCCTGGGCTCAAAAGAGATCGCTCTTGAGAAATAAAATGAGAATATTTATCAAATTAATCTCTTTTTAATCTCTTTTGGTTTAAAATATGATAATCATTTGCAAAGAAGGAAAGCATAATGACTTTAGATCAACTCAATGTGGGTCAGGAAGCAATCGTAACAGATATAGATTCGGGAAGAGAGCTTAAGCGCAGACTGCTCTCTTTTGGCCTTGTCAAAGGCACAAAGATAAAACTTACCGAACGGACGTTAAAACGCAATACCTTTGAAATCCAGGTTGACCGTTCCATGGTCGCCCTTCGCAAAGGCGAAGCGCAGAAAGTGCAGGTGCAGGTATGAAACAAATCAAGGTAGCGCTGGTCGGCCAGCCAAACGTGGGCAAGAGTATGCTCACCAACTCCATCGGCAATACCAAGCTCAAAGTGGGTAATTTCAGCGGGGTCACGGTCGAGAAAAAAGAGATCAGCTTTTATTATAAGGATTACGAATTTCTGCTGACCGATCTGCCCGGCGCGTATTCTCTGAACAATTACACCATCGAAGAACAGGTCACCAACCGGTTTTTAACCGCTGATGAGTATGACCTGATTCTCAATGTCGTTGATTCTACCGCGATGGAGCGAAACCTTTATCTTACCACCGAACTGCTGGAACTTAACCAGAAAATGGTGATCGCGCTGAATATGGTCGATGAAGCCGAAAAAGAGGGCGTGTGCATCGATGAAAAGCAGCTTGGCGCCATTCTTGGCAAACCCTGCGTCAAAACCAGTGCGTTGAAAAAAGAAGGTATTCGCGATCTGCTTGACTGCATGGTTGAGACCTTCGAACACGGCAAAGAGGAATCCAAACTCAAATTCACAGACGCCATAGAAGAAGAGATCGATAACCTCGTGGGCCTTTTTAAGGAAAAAAACTTCCAAAGTCCCGTGGGCTACAGAGAACTTGCGATCAAGCTGCTCAAAGAGGATGAGGATACGTACAAAAAGATTCATGACAATCCCATCTGGGTCGATCTGCAGCCGGTGCTGTTAAAAGCGCTGGAACATGTCTACCTGCATTACAATACCAAAGATACCGATGAAATCTTTTTTGACGAACGCATCGCGTTTGCCAAGGGGGCTGCCGCCGAAACCTTTTCCTGCCCCATCAGGGAAAAAAAGTCAGTCAGCCAAAAAGTCGATGAAGTGATGATGCACAAGATTTGGGGGCTGCCGATCTTTTTGTTTTTGATGTGGGGACTGTTTCAGCTGACATTTGAAATCGGCTCAATTCCTATGGATTATATCGATATGTTCTTTTCCAGTCTCATCGACAGTACCAAAAGCGCTCTTGGCGGCGGGCAGGTGGCGTCCATTATCGGCGACGGCGCCATCGCCGGCGTGGGAGCGGTGGTGATGTTTCTACCCAATATCGTTATCCTGTTTTTAGGGATCGCCCTGCTTGAGAGTACGGGCTATATGAGCCGGGTGGCGTTTTTGCTGGATGGGTTTTTCCACAAATTCGGATTGCACGGCAAAAGCTTTATCCCCCTGGTGACGGGTTTTGGATGCAGCGTACCCGCATATATGGCCGCGCGTACGCTCAAAAACAGAAAAGACCGTTTGATTACGCTTTTTATCATCGGGTTTATGAGCTGCGGGGCCAGACTGCCCATTTACGTGCTTTTTATCGGTGCCTTTTTTGCCCAGCACAATCCGGGAAACATCCTCTTTATCATCTATATAGCCGGTGCTATGATCGGACTGGTTGCGGCAAAGGTGCTTAAACTCACCGCGTTTAAAGGCGAGGATGAACCCTTTGTCATGGAGATTCCAAAATACCGGATGCCCTCAGTCAAACTGATCTGGCATACCGTATCGGTGCAGGCGTGGAGTTATCTGAAAAAAGCCGGCACCTTTATTCTGGCCGCTTCGGTATTGATCTGGTTTGCCAGCAATTACCCAAAAGATGAAGTGTACAATCAGCAGATGCAGATCAAGATAGAAAATGCTTCAAATGCGCAGGAAGCCAAGGATCTGGCCGCCGTACAAAGCGCATACAACCTTGAAAACAGTTATCTGGGTATGGCGGGCAAAGGGTTACAACCGCTGTTTGCACCGCTTGGTTTTGACTGGAAGATGAGTGTGGCACTGCAGACGGGTCTTGCCGCCAAAGAGGTCGTAGTCTCCACCCTTGGCATTCTATACGGTCTGGGCGAGGGCGCGACCGAACAAAGCGCGACGTTGATGGAAAAGATACGCCAAAACATCCCCTTTGCTTCCGGGATCGCGTTTATCGTATTTGTCATGATTTATCTTCCCTGCCTGGCGGCCTCGGTCGTATTTGCCAAAGAGGCGGGCGGCTGGCGCTATCTTGGCTACCTGTTTGTTATGACGACCACGATGGCGTGGATTCTCTCTTTCATCGCTTATAATATTACGCAGGCGTTAGTGTGAAGCGTTGCGGTCGTTGATAAAGGTTGAAAGAGAAAACTTTTTGAGCGTGTAAGCTTTCTTCTCATCCGGCGGCGGGCCGCCGCTGCCATCTAACATCAGCAGGGCGTTTTCTTTCACCCTGTAGCTGCTTCCGTCATCAAGCGTGATATTGTGGCCCGAGCGGTCCCAGAAAAAGCTGCCCCGGGCATATAAACGTTCCTGGCTGCTCTGGATATAGGAGAGTTTTTTCTCATACCGGTTTGGACGCTGCAGTTTCAGGGTTGTTTTGATTCCCATGCACCGTTTGCACGGCAGCACTCCCTTGTAGATACCGTAATAGTCAAGATCGTCTTTTGGGATAAAGCCGGCGTCTTTCAGGCTGCACCCGCTCAAAAGCAAAAGAGCAGCCGCGCTGAGAATAATTTTATACATAGGGGTATTATACTACATCTTGTTATAATACTTTGATACAATAAAGCATACTTTTTAAAAAGCAGGTTGATTGTGAAAAAACGAGTTTTAGATTTTTCCAGATACGCTTTCGTACTCTTTTTTTTTGTCGTAGCGGCGTTTTTATACGCCGAGTACAGCAGTTACGAAGCTAAACATAACAGATTACAGGTGACAAATCTGCAAAAGGATTTTGACGGTGTGCGTCAAAACCTGCGTGATAAGGCTGCCGCCGTAGGTGCGGCAGTTTACGAACTGCGCCATCAGGAACAAAAACTCAACGCCTACTTTTCCCAGGCCCGCGACTTTGGTATCGACAATATCCGCTTGTATTCTCCCAAGGGTGTTTTGCGCAAAAACCTCAAATATCCCGATGCGCACATCCCGGGCGAAACTGTCAAAAAAACGTCAATCACGACAAAAAGCATTGCAGAAAAAGGCCCGGATTTCGGCTTTGACGCCAGTCATGCATTTTACGGGTTTGTTTACACCGATATCTATCAAAGTCCGGATTCAGATCCTGTGATAATAACAGTCAGTATTGATACCAATTACGTACTCAAACTTCTCAACAGTCGCGGGGTTGACAAAAAGCTGTTTTTACTCAAGCGCTCCTATCTTGACAAAACGCTGCGGCAGCAGCATTTGAGCAGCCGGTTTCAAAGTTCCTGCCTGAGTGAAGATTTTTTACTCACCACGCTGCGGCAGGGGAAGGAAGAATCAAAAATCGGACAGTTTTTGAAATCTGAGGTATCGCCTCTTATTGACAGGAATGAAGCTTTCAGCGTTTACGGCCGCACGGCCCGGGATGTTCAAAGAGCGACGTTTCTTCCCGTGCGTGATCACCGGCAAAAGCAGATCGGGTATCTTGTCAGTGTGGGCAGCGACGATTCGCTTTGGCAGCTTGCAAAGAGTTCAGGGTTGAAACTTCTGATCGCACTGGCGCTGTTTGCATTTTTATTCATCATCTACAGCAGGCAGAAAGCCGCCGCCAAAGAGCTTGCCCAGATGAAGTATTTTATCGACGAGTCAACCGTCGTGGCCAAGTTTGACCTCAAAGGCGAGATTACGTACGGCAACAAGGCGTTTGAGAAACTGTGCGGTTACCGGGCCGAGGAGTTGTACAAAACACCGTATTCCGATCTGATCGCCCCGGATCACAGGGAGATTTTTGAAAGTATTTTCAGCTCTTTGATGCAGGGAAAAACATGGCGGGGAAAACTGACCCACAGGAATAAAGCGGGAGGCGAGTATATCGTACAGGGCAGTATCTTTGCAGTATATGACAAATCTTCGCGGCTGCGCGAATTTATCTTTATCAGTCATGACGTGACAAAGATTGAAAAAGCCAGGGAACAAAAAGACAATCTGCTCATGCACCAGTCAAAACTCGCCTCTATCGGCGAAATGGTCGATCTGGTTGCCCACCAGTGGAAGCAGCCTATTCATATCCTGCGCATGAAAATCGATATGCTCCATCATGATTTTAAAGACGGGGAGTTGGACGAGACGCTGATGCATGAGTTTCATACCCAGAGTTTTGCGCAGTTTGATCATATGCAGCAAACGCTTGACACCTTTAGAAACTTCCTGCGCCCCGGCGGAAAAATCAGTACGATCAATGTCAAAGAGTGCTTTGAGGATGTGATGCTGCTTATCGGGGATGATTTGCAGTACGCCAATATCCAGGTTTGCATCGACGCCGACAAGGAAGCGGTGGTCAACGGTAATGAAAACGAGGTCAAACACCTGTTTTTAAACCTGCTCAGTAATGCCAAAGATGCGTTTAAAGCGAAAAATATCGAGCATAAAAAGATAACGGTGCATATCGGTCAAAGCCGCGACAAAGTATCCGTATCAGTCAGCGATAATGCCGGAGGCATCCCTGAGGAGGTACTGCCTTCCGTTTTTGAGCCTCATATTACCACCAAAAGTAAGGGTACGGGGATGGGGCTGTATATGAGTAAAAAGATTGCCAAGAAACTGGGGGGCGACCTGTATGCCAAAAACGCTTCGCAGGGAGCCGTCTTTACCTTCGTTATCCCAAAATAAAGTGCGCTGCGCGATCTGCCGATATAGTTGGTATGAAAGGTAATAAGGAGTGTTATGAGAGCCGGCGCGCACATATATAAAACCTCTTCGGTCAGTCAAACGCTGCTGCAGTATGCTAAAAACCACAAGGTCAGTTCCAAACTCGTTGATTTTCGCCTGCTTGAATATAAGACTATGTATAAATACGAAGGTGATGAGAATTGGCAGGAGTTTACGGACGGAGAGGTAAAACAGCTGCATGATGCCAAATTTCTGCTTCAGCCCAGTCTGCAGCTTTCACAGCAGTATGAAATAGAGGTTTACAAACGTGATACGCCTTCCAGGCTTCGTTCTGTAAAGATAGGGGCTAATACCGACAAGAGTAAAGTCGTATTTGTCATAGCAGAGCGTACCCGCTTAAAATACTCCACGCGCCTTGAGCAATATATCCGTAAAAATATTGTCAAACAGCAGTTGATGCACGGGTACTTTATCGGCGTGTTTGATCTCAAAAAGCCGCTGCAGGAATTTTTTGACGTACTGCAAACGGCCAAGGCTGTACGGTACGCCCACAGGCAGTATATCCCCGTCGCCAAAGCAGTTGCGTTGGTACCTGCCCAAGATGACTCTTTGGAACTTGTGTACAAACAAAAAGGCAGCGACGAAAATAAAGATCGGCAGGATTATAAAAAAAGAGAGTTTTCCTACGGTGTTGAAAAGGGCGAATGCATAATCTGCTACTACTATCCCAAAGAGGGCCGCGGCGGAAGAGATTGTAAGGGGCAGTTTCTTCCGGCGGCACAGCCTAAAAAAGATAACTTCCCCGACTTTGGTTTCAATGAAGACAATATCGAAAAAAAAGAAAATGATGAGCGTATCGAATATTTTGCAAAACGATCGGGATATGTCGTTTTTGAAGAGGGCAAATACGACATCGGACAGTATATGGAGGTGGAAAATATCGATTTTAAAACAACAGGCGATGTCGCCCTTGGGATCACCGGTGATACCAGGGTGGTTGTTACGGGTAAAAACGATATGAACGACTCTATCGGTCAGGGGATGCATGTCAAAGCCAGAGAGATCAATGTCAAAAGCGGTACGGTCGGGTCCGGTGCCGTGATCGAAGCAGACAGCGTCAATATCCAAAGCATTACCCACCAAAATTCCAAGATATACGCAGACGATATCTCTGTTAACGTACATAACGGGTACGCCAAGGGCAGAAGCGTTTATGTCAAGCGTCTGGAAGGCGGCGAAGTCGAAGGTGAAAAGGTCAATATCGAAGTAGCCGTAGGCGGTATCATCAAGGCTCAGGAAGTTCATGTGGACGTACTCACTTCCAACACGCTGATCTACGCCTCCAAACTCATTGAGATCGACACGCTCAAAGGCGAAGACAATGAGTTTATGATCGATCCCCGGCTGGTCAAAGGTTTAAGTGAGGATATCCATGCACTGCAAAAGGATGTCGAACGGTTTTCGTATACCAGGGCGGCACTGAAAAAGGAACTTTTTAGCAAAAAAAGGGCGATTCAGGCCAGTGAAAACGTCATCAAACAGATCAAAGATACTATGGCGGCCAATGAAAAAAAAGGAGTGAAAACCCCCGCTACCTACCTGCAGCGGTTGCAAAAATTTCAATCCCTGATGAAAAGCATCCGTGTTGATGAAGAGGAGTTGATGTTTTTAAACGAGGAACTCAACCGTTTACAATCGCAGATCGATGTGAAACAGTCGATTGTTTTGAATGCGCAGGTTGTTAACCGCAGCAGGTGGAGCGGGTACAACAAAGTCAGCTTTTCACTCATATCACCCGAGATTATCGAAGAGACGACAACGGAGGGTAAAAAAAATGTCATCATGCTCAAAGAGGGCGGCAACAGCCGCTACCATATTGAATCCATGGAACTGGACCGGGCAGATGCGGCAGGGGAGGAAGCGGATGTTTCACGTGAAACATCCGCAAGCGATGATGCTACCTCTGTAGAGAAAAATCAGGGTGAAAAGCAAAAATCCTAAACCTGTTTTCAAGCGTAAATTCCAGAGAATACGCATGCAACATTAAGCGTTTGGCACCTGTGTGTGCTATGCGTTTTTTTTCGTTGACAAGTTTGTCAAGATAGGCATCGGCAAAGGAAAACTGCGTTCCGTACAGCGGATCACCGAGGATGGGATGTTTCACGTGGAACATATGGACGCGCAGCTGGTGTGTCCGTCCGCTCAGGGGGCGCAGATCAACAAGCGTGGCATCACGGAATTTGTCATAATAGACAGAGTTGACAAGCGTCTTTGCTGCTTTCCCCGTGCCGTGGACAAAGATTTTATGCTTACTTTTAGTGTAATCGGTATTGCGTTGAAGCGGGGCCTCGATACTGAAAGCCCCACGCAGTTTCCCCCGCACCCAGGCGCGGTAATGTTTGTTGACCTGTTTTTTTTCAAAAGCGCTGTTAAGTGCCCTGGTAGCATACGCACCTTTTGCTGCCAGTAACAGCCCGCTTGTCTCTCTGTCAAGCCTGTGAACCGGGTGGCACTCTCTGCCGCCGAAATGGCGCATTTCATCAAGCATCGTGTACTCATGCATATTCACCTGCGGATGGACATGGATACCCGAGGGTTTGTCAAAGATCAAAAAATCCCTGTGTGTCAAAACCGGTTGACATCCCCTGGTTCGGGGGACAAACAGTTCGACGCTGATAGTCCCCTTGATACGGGCGGTTTTATCCCTTAATACCGCACCCTCACATGTGACCCTGTTGCTGTCAATGAGGCGCTGGGTCTGTGCAATATTGATGTCAAGTTTGGATGACAAAAAACGGCATATATTTTGCTTATTTTGTATTTGAAAATTTTGCGTGATAAAGGGCATATTCTTAGCTACTTTTAACTATATTTGTACTATTATTTCAAAAGCAAATTATACCCAAAGGTTCATTGAATGGTAGAACGATACGCGCGCAAGGAAATGAGTGAAAAATGGACGATGCAGGCTAAATACGACGCCTGGCTCAAAGTCGAAATCGCGGCGACGAAAGCATGGAACAAAATGGGACTCGTCCCCGATGCCGACTGCAAAAAGATCGCTAAAAACGCAAGCTTTGATATAGACCGTATTGATGAGATCGAACAGGAAACAAAACACGACGTGATCGCGTTTTTAACCTCGGTCGGCGAAAGCCTGGGCGAGGAGAAGCGCTGGGTGCATTACGGCATGACCAGCAGCGACTGCATCGATACGGCCGTGGCGCTGCAGATCAAGGATTCGCTGAGTGTCATTATCGATGACGTATCGATGGTGATGGAGTCGATCAAAAAACGGGCCAATGAACACAAGTACACGCTGATGGTGGGCAGAAGCCACGGGATCCACGGCGAACCGATCACGTTTGGTTTGGCGCTGGCGATCTGGTATGAGGAGATGGCGCGCAATCTGGACAATCTCAAACAAGCCCTTGACGTGATCAGCGTCGGTCAGATCAGCGGTGCGATGGGTAACTTCGCCCACGCACCCATGGAGGTCGAAGAGATCGCGTGCAAAGAACTCGGTCTCAAACCCGCCAAGGTATCCAATCAGGTGATCCAAAGAGATCGCTACGCCAACGTGATGAACGCTCTGGCACTGCTTGCATCCTCGTGTGAAAAATTTGCCGTGCAGGTACGCCACTGGCAGCGCACGGAAGTTTATGAGGTGGAAGAGTATTTTGCCAAGGGCCAAAAGGGCAGTTCGGCCATGCCGCATAAAAGAAATCCCGTGCTTACTGAAAACATCACCGGGCTGTGCCGCATGATTCGAAGTTACTGCATACCGGCGATGGAAAACGTCGCGCTGTGGCATGAACGCGATATTTCCCACTCCTCGGTGGAGCGCTTTATCTTGCCCGATGGCTTTATCACCGCTGATTTTATGCTCCACAGGCTCAATAACGTCATTGCCAACATGACCGTGTACCCTGAAAACATGATGCGTAATCTCAACCTCACCGGCGGGCTTGTCTTTTCCCAGCGGGTCCTGCTGGAACTGCCGCTAAAGGGTCTTAGCCGTGAAGATTCCTACAAGATCGTACAAAAAAACGCGATGAAGGTATGGGACGATCTGGGCAAAGGGCAATCTGCTTTGAACGATAAAGGCGAGTCACTGTATCTGCAGCATCTGCTGGAGGATGAGGAACTTCGAAAAAGTCTCAGCGAAGAAGATATCAGAGAATGCTTTGATTACGATTATTACACAAAGAACGTCGAAAACATTTTTAAACGAGTATTTGATTAAAAAGGTGAAACTATGAACAGCTCACAACGGGTTATCAAACGAAACGGACGGGTCGAACTGCTTGACATTTCCAAGATCCAAAAATACACCTCCTCAGCCACTGAAGGTTTGGAAAACGTCAGCCAGAGCGAACTGGAGGTTGATGCCCATATCCAGTTTCGTGATAATATCACCACCAAAGAGATCCAAAAAACCCTGATCGCCACGGCGGTGGACAAGATCGATGTAGACCGTCCAAACTGGACCTTTGTCGCCGCGCGGCTGTTTTTGTATGATCTGTATCATCAGGTCAACGGATACAACGATTACGGCAGCCTGCAGGAGTATTTTGAGAGAGGTGAAAAAGAGGGCCGCATCGTCAAAGGCTTCCGGCAGCGCTATGATCTGGACGATCTGGATGCGTATATCAAGCCAGAACGCGACTTGCAGTTTAACTACCTGGGTATCCGGACGCTGTATGACCGCTACTTGATTAAAGACCGCCAGAATGATCCCATCGAACTGCCCCAGCATATGTTCATGGCTATTGCGATGTTTTTAGCCCAAAACGAGTTTGACTGCCAAAGCTGGGCAAAAAAATTTTACGATCTGCTGTCAAAATTTGAAGTGATGGCCGCTACGCCGACACTTAGCAACGCAAGAACGCCCAGGCACCAGCTGAGTTCCTGTTACGTGGGCAGTACGCCCGATAATATCGAAGGGATTTTTGACGGCTACAAAGAGATGGCGATGCTGTCCAAATACGGCGGCGGCATCGGCTGGGACTGGTCCAAGGTCCGCGCGATGGGTTCTTTTATCGACAACCACAAAAACGCAGCCGGCGGTACGGTGCCGTTTTTAAAGATCACCAACGATATCGCGATCGCGGTTGACCAGCTTGGTACCAGAAAAGGCGCGATTTCGGTGTACTTAGAACCCTGGCACCTTGATATCAAAGAGTTTTTGGATCTAAAGAAAAACAGCGGCGAAGAGCGTCGGCGTGCCCACGATCTTTTTCCGGCCCTTTGGATCAACGATCTGTTTATGAAGCGGGTGGAAGAAGACGGCTTCTGGACGCTGTTTGATCCCTATGAGACACGAGAGCTTTGCGACACCTTCGGCGAAGCGTTTGAAAAGCGTTACACGGAGTATGAAAACGATCCAAGCGTGATCAAAGAACGCATCAAAGCTAAAGATTTGTGGAAAAGTATTCTGCGAAGTTATTTTGAAAGCGGCAGTCCCTTTCTGTGCTTTAAAGACAGTGCCAATAAAGCCAATCCAAATGCGCACGAGGGCGTGATCCGAAGCAGTAACCTGTGTACCGAAATATTTCAAAACACCGAACCAAACTACTACGTCATCGAAGTCACCTATGAAGACGGGGAAGTGGTCTGCTATGATGAGGAAGAAGATATCAAAACCGACGCGGGTATCGAGAAAAAGGCTAAAAAGCTGACCTCTCTTGACAGTTTGGACGGTAAGCAGATATATATGGTCGAAAAACACAGCAGACCGGGTCAAACGGCGGTGTGCAACTTAGCAAGCGTCAACCTTTCCAAGATCAACACCCCCGAAGATATCGAACGGGTCGTACCCACGGCGGTGCGGATGCTTGACAACGTCATTGATCTGAACTTTTACCCGCTGGCCAAGGTGAAAAAGACCAATGAAAAGAGCCGCTCAATCGGTCTTG
>CAYUAC010000013.1:0-18115 GCA_964442515.1 uncultured Campylobacterales bacterium
TGTATTGTACGATCGCGGCGTATAACGCGGGGGCGGGCAACGTTGCCAAAACGCTGGCGGGGGAACTCAGCCTGAAAAAGGCCGTGGCAGGGGCCAACAGGATGGAACCTGCGCAACTGTTTGATTTTTTAATGGCAAACCTTCCCTTTGATGAAACAAAAAACTACCTCCAGCAGGTCACAGAAAAGATGTTTGCGTACCGGTCGTGGCTGCAAAAACCAGAAGATGACAAAGGACAAGAATGAAAGAGATTATTTTGGCTACGGGCAACGCCGGCAAGGTCAAAGAGTTGCAAACAATGCTCACGGGTTTTAATGTGCGCCCCTATACCGACCTGATCGAAAAATTTGAAATCGTCGAAAACGGCGACAGCTTTGCCCAAAACGCCATGATCAAAGCAAAAGCCGTCGCCCGCGCTCTTGGCGGTCAAAAGATCGTAATGGCCGATGACAGCGGTATCTCCGTTGCTGCCCTTGATGGAAAACCCGGTATATACAGCGCCAGATTCGCCGGCGCAAACGCCGGTGACGAACAAAACGTGCGGGCACTCATCGACGCCCTTGAAAAAAAGGGGCTTGAAAGAAGCGGCGCGTATTATACCGCCGCGATCGCGCTGGTGTGCGGGAAATTGGAACAGGTTACCCACGGCTGGATGCACGGAGAAGTGATCAATCAAAGCAGAGGCGGCGGGGGGTTTGGCTATGATCCGATGTTTATCCCCGAAGGCTTTGATAAGACGCTTGGCCAACTTGAGCAAAGCGTTAAAAAAACGCTTTCGCACCGCTACAAAGCCGTAGCGCTGATGCGGCCCCTGATAGAGCGAAACTGTGAGTAAAAAAGGAGTATGATGAAAGCGTTTGAGCACGATTTACAAAAGATATACGACTACGTCAGCGAACAAAACAGCCGTTACCAGGCGTGGTTTAATCTGTTGCAAGACAGCAGCCACCCCGCAAAAGAACAGATTGAACCCATGCTTGAAAAACTGGGTCTGGCAAATAATGCCCAAAACACCATGGCGCTGTTGACGCGTATTATCAATCTGCGTGAAGACAGTTTGGATCAGGTTTTGAAAAAAAGCGGGTTTGACACAGACGAAATTATCGAAAAAAAAGAGATTATGTACAACGAAGTCGCGGCGATCCACCTGCAAAAGCATGAAGATTTGATAGCCTGGATTGAGCAAAACAGGCTTTTAACACCCTTTTACAGGCAGCTGATCCAAGGCGTTCACCGTGTGGGCAAAGCGATGAGTTCGTGGCAGTCAAGCTGGACCGCGGCAATTATCAACGGCGTCAATGAAGAGCTTTTGCAGGATTTCAACGGTGATGAAGCCGCGATCATGCACTATCTGCGTGAAAACGATCTCTTTGACTGCTGCGAAAACGGGCCGAGTGACCGCTGTTATTCCATCTTGCAAAAAAAACAGGGCGGGTATGAACGCGTCGCCTATGCCCGGGCGTTTGCAGGACAGGTACAAAACGTCGTAACCGCGCTAGAGCAGCTGACAGAGTCTTTAAAAGCTTATGAAGACAATGTGTATGATCAAAAAAAGCAGTGGCTTGCGTATCTGGAGGCGATCAAAGACGCTTTTGCCTGCAGTGATCCCGACAGGGCGATTGGCAAGTGGACTGTCGTGGATGAAAAGTGGATGGAGGTGACTACTCCGCTGCAGGTGGGCCACCCGCTGGAGTATTACGAAGATCATTTTCGCAAAGCCGTGGCGCTGGAGTGGGATTTGCGAATCCTCAATCCCAAGCTGCAAAACGATCTGCATCTGCAAAATCAGATCAAAACCACGATGCAAAGCTTGCATGACAATGCCACCTGCGAAAGAAACATCGCCCAGGTTGATAAAACAAAGCTTTATATCGGCCAGCCGGTGCTGTATTACGCGGCCGAATTCAACGGACTTTTTTCCGCGCAAGTGGTGCCAAACGATGAAAGCGTATCAGATAAAGCGGGCAAGAAAATCTTTGCTTTTGCCGATTTCGTGCGCCAGATGCAGCTTGCAAAACCTACGCTGAAAATCACTCGCGAAATCTTTGGCAAAGAGTATATCGCAAAGAAAAAAGCATTTGTGAAAGAGGCTCCCAAACTGTGGCATAAAGTCTATGCCGTTACCACTATCGGACACGAGTACGGCCATATCTTCTGGCTGCAAAACGATACCGAATCCAAAATGAACCAAAGCGGACAGTTTAAAAATATCGAAGAGTTTAAAGCTACCTGCGGGGGGTTGGTAACCTTTTTTGACCATGAGGAACACGATTTGAAAGAACATATCGTCGATGACACGGTCAGCCGGGCGGTCGGGCTGATGGCCTGGAGGGAGGTTGCGGAAGTGCGCCCTTATTACGTGGAGGGGCTGCTGCATCTGAATATCCTTTTTACCTGCGGTATTATCACGTTTGAAGAGGGAATGATCCGTATCGATTACAGCCGTTACGAAGCGATGAAAGAGGCGTACCGGTCGGTCTATACCGATTTGTCGCAGCATTATTTGGACAAAAAAGACGCCGCACTGTTTTTGCAAAGATATATGAAACTTGAAGACGGCGGATTTGTGCAAAATGATCAACAGATTCAATCTTTTGTCGATCATTTCTGGCGATTATATCAAGATCACGGACAAGATACTGTTTAAAATAACAGATACTTATGTTAAAATAAAAAACATGATAATATACAAAAGGGGAAACCATGGGGTTTAAAGACTTTGGAATAAAACAAAAAATGTATGTGATATTTATCGCATCATTTGTACTGGCCGCGGTCATTGCGTATTTTTTTGTTTCGCAGCAGTTGGAAACGATCAAAAACGATACGCTTAAAAAAACGCACGACGAGTTGGAAACGGCACTGCACGAAAACCTGGAAGCCAAGAAAGACACCTGGCTGACCAACGCGTTGCAGATTGCGCATAACAAAAACATTTCCAGTGCTACAGCCGCAGGTGACAGAGAACAGCTCATCGGGGTTTTAAACGGTTTTGGCAAAGCGTTTAAGGAAAATACAGGTTTCAAAAATGTCAATATCCATATTATTGACGCTGACCTCAATTCGCTTGTCAAATCGTGGGACCCTGAAAGCTACGGCGAAAGCGTGGATTACAGCAATGCGTACAAAAAGGTACGAAGCAGCGGCGAAGCGATGGTAACGATGGATTATTCCCCCAAGGGGCTTCGCCTCAAGGGTCTTTTCCCTATTACGCATATGGGTGAGTTTGTCGGGATCGCAAATTTTGAGGGCGGTTTGAATTCGATCAAACGCTCCATGAAGCCAAACGATATGGAGTTTTTATACTTTATTGACGGTGAGTATCTCAATATCGCCAAGGGTCTCAGCGAGAAGCCCAGTTTCAACAACCTCTATCTCAGTCAAAAAGACACCGATAAAGAGTTTTTAAATTATGTTCTCAATGATCTGGACTTTGCCAAGGCTAAAGCCGGCGGCAGTTTCGATCAGCAGTATTATACCGCCGCAGTACCGGTAAAAACATTTGACGATGAGGTGATCGGGTACTATCTGCTTGGGCAAAAAACTGATATCGTAACAGAGTTTGTCGATGCCAGTGCTTCCGTGATCTTTGAACTTCTGGGCATCATTATAGCCGTCGTGGCTGTTGTAGCGGTGTTGATTCTGCTGGTGATCAATATCTTTATCTCTAAACCCTTAAACAATCTGCAAAAGATGGCGCAGGATCTTGGCGAAGGAGAGGGCGACTTGACAAAACGTCTGCCCGTAAACGCCAAAGACGAGATCGGACAGGCCAGCGAATCGATCAACCGTTTTATCAAAAAGGTACAAGACCTTATCAGCGAAGCCAAGGTCTCTTCGTCTGAAAACGCGTCTATCTCCAGTGAACTGTCCTCAACCACGGTTAGTATCACCAGAGATGCCAAGAACCAGGCCAAGATCGTGGAAGTGACCACCAAAGAGGGCGGCAAACTCAAAACCGAATTTGAAGAATCGGTCGAGGAAGCCAAGAAAAGCGTGCATGATACCGTCGAGGCAAACGATACGCTTGAAGAGGCCAAAAACCAGGTGGTTTCACTCTCTTCATCGGTACAGGATACCGCCCATGTCGAAAACGAGCTGGCCGATAAACTCAACCAGCTCAGTGAAGACGTTGATCAGGTCAAAGACGTGCTTACCATCATCGGCGATATCGCCGATCAAACCAACCTGCTGGCGCTTAATGCAGCCATTGAAGCAGCCCGTGCGGGAGAACACGGCAGAGGCTTTGCCGTCGTTGCCGATGAGGTGCGAAAACTGGCCGAGCGGACGCAGAAGTCCTTAACCGAGATCAATGCCACCATCAACGTCGTCGTCCAGTCCGTTGTCGATGCCAGCGGTCAAATGAACAGCAACGCCGAAAGTATCCAAAAACTCAGCGATATCGCTCTGGAAGTAGAAGAAAAGATTGAAACGACCGCTTCGGTGATGGGCAAAGCGACCGATCTGGCCAACGAGAGCGTACAGGATTATCTTGAAAACGCTAAAAAGATTGATAATATCGTTCATAAGATCGAAGAGATCAACAAATATTCGCAAAGTTCGCAGCGAAGTGTCAGCGAAATATCCGAAGCCAGCGAACACCTGGATAAACATACCGAAGACCTTGATTCCAAACTCAACCAGTTCAAAACGTAAAAAGGGGAACTTCTCCCCTTTTAGGGGCGGGTTAATCCAAGTTTTGATATAATAAAAGCAAAAAGACGATAATAAGGATCTTTATGCTTTTATTCACCCCGGGCCCCACGCCCGTACCTGAGGATGTGCGCGCGGCGATGAGCGCTCCCACGCTGCATCACAGAACCCCTGAATTTGAAGCGATATTTCAACAAACCAGACAAAAACTTTTTACACTTTTTGGCATGGATGAAGTGCTGATGCTTGCCTCAAGCGGAAGCGGGGCGATGGAAGCGGCACTGACGAATCTGTGTGAAAAAAAAGTCATGGTGATCAATTCGGGAAAGTTCGGTTCGCGTTTTGTCCAGATCGCGCAGGCCTTTGGCAAAGAGGTCGTGGAACTTTCCTATGAATGGGATACGCCCGTTGATCTAGAAGAAGCCAAAAAGGTTTTAAAAAACCACGGTGATATCGATACGGTATGCGTGCAGGTGTGTGAAAGTTCCGGCGGTCTCAGGCATGACGTGGAAGGCTTGGCCGTAGCGGTTAAGCAGATCGATGAAGATATCAGCGTTATCGCCGACGGCATTACGGCCGTGGGCGTCGAAGCTATTGAAACCTGCGACCTTGACTGTCTGATAACGGGCAGCCAGAAAGCGTTGATGCTGCCTCCGGGGCTGGCGATCATGGGTCTTAGCCACAAAGCGTGCGCCAAGATCGGCAAAGGCAGCGGATATTATTTCAACCTCGCTTCGGAGTTGAAAAAACAGCGGCAGAATACGACTGCCTATACCGCGGCTACGACGCTTATCATCGGTTTAAACGCGATGCTTGAAAAGATCGAACAGATCGGGCTTGAAGAACTTTTTGAGCAAACCAAAAAACGTGCCAAAGCCGTCAGCGAAGCGATGCAGACGATCGGGCTTGAAATCTATCCCAGACAGCCCGCGCTTGCAATGAGTACGCTGTACAGCTCAAAAGCGGGAGAGATTAAAGATATTCTCAAAAAAAGCTACGCGGTCAATGTCGCAGGCGGCCAGGATCATCTCAAGGGCAGGATTTTTCGTATCAACCAGATGGGGTTGATTGAACCCCATGAGATCGCGTGGGTGTGCGACAGCGTGGAAAAAGCGATGGATGATTTGAAAATGAGAAAATACACGGGGATCGCAAACGCAACCTTTAACGCCGTGTATTACGACAAGTAAGCGGGAGCATTGATGATATTTGAACATGAAATTCCGGCAAAAAGCAGATTATATTTCGGCCAGAGCGCCAAAGCCAAACGGGATCTTGAAAACAGATGTGCGCAGTTTTTGTACGACAGCGGTTTCGAAGAGATAGCCACACCGCTGTTATCTTACCATCAGCACCAGAGTTTCGGGCAAAGCAAACATTTGATCAAAGTCAGTGACGAAAGCAATCACGAATTGACCCTGCGGGCTGACAGTACCATCGACGTGGTGCGAATCGTGACAAAAAGACTTGGCAAAACGACCAACCACAAAAAGTGGTTTTATATCCAGCCTGTCATTACTTATCCAAGCAGGGAATCGCACCAGGTGGGAGCCGAAATTTTAGACGGCAGGCTTGAGGGGGTGCTGCAAAACAGTATCGATCTTTTTGGCCGTATCGGCATTGAACCCCTTATCCAGGTTTCCAATATCCAGATTCCCAAACTGTTAAACGAACAATACGGCATCGATTTAGGAATGCTCAAAAGCATGGAGGTGCAAAACCTGCTGGGGCTGGGCTATGAATGGATAAAAGAGTTGCTGGCGATGCAGACGCTGCGTGATTTGGAAATGACGCTGCCAAAAGTTCCTGAAGATATCGCCAGTGAACTGCGCAAACTTCAAGAAAGCGTTAACAGCATCGATTATGACAATCTGGTGCTTTCACCGCTGTATTACGCCAAGATGCAGTATTATGAGGGGTTGACGTTTCGGGCGTTTACGGCCAACTCCATTATCGCGCGGGGCGGGGAGTATAAAGATGAAAATATCAAAGCCGCGGGCTTTACGATCAATACCGATGAAATTTTAAAGGATTATGAGTGCTAGCAGATCAGATAGTAGGGTTACAGTGGGGAGATGAAGGCAAAGGTAAGATCGTTGACCTGATGGCAAAAGATTACGATATGGTGTGCCGGTTCGCAGGCGGTCACAACGCGGGCCATACCGTCGTGGTCGAGGGCAGGAAGTACGCTTTGCACCTTATCCCCTCGGGCGTTTTGAATCCGGGGGCTACAAACGTGATCGGCAACGGGGTCGTACTGGATCCCAAAAATCTGATCGAAAAAGAGATCAGCCAGTTTGACAATCTGCGGGGGCGCCTTTTTATCAGTGACAAAGCCCACCTCGTGCTTCCCTATCACGCCCAGATCGATCAGGCCAAGGAAAAACTCAAGGGCAAAGAAGCCATCGGTACCACCGGGAAAGGGATCGGTCCGGCATATGCCGATAAAGCAAGCAGAACGGGCCACAGAGTAGGGGAACTGCGCAATCCGGCCAAGCTTGCTCAAAAGATCGTAAACTATTTTGAGCAATACAAAAAAGTTTTTACCGTCTACGGTATCCAGACACCCGATCAGGCCCGGTTGGAAAAAAGCCTGGACGGATACAGGCAGCAGCTGCAGGATTGTATCTGCAATACGACCAATCTGGTTCAGGATGCTTTGGCAGAAGATAAAAACGTGCTGCTTGAAGGCGCGCAGGGAACCATGCTCGATATCGACCACGGAACGTATCCGTACGTGACAAGTTCGACCACCGTAAGTGCCGGGGCGTGCAGCGGTCTTGGAATCAATCCCAAACAGATCGGTAAAGTCACCGGCATCGCCAAAGCTTACTGTACCCGAGTGGGCAACGGTCCTTTTCCAAGCGAAGATACCGGCAGCGACGGCGACAGGCTGCGCAAAAACGGCCACGAATTCGGTACCACAACCGGACGGCCCAGACGGTGCGGCTGGTTTGACGCGGTTGCGGCCAAAGAAGCGGTGCGATTAAACGGCTGTGATCAGATCGCTTTGATGAAGCTGGATGTTTTGGACGGACTGAAAACGATCAAGGTGTGCGTCGCTTACGAGTTTGAGGGAGAAAGAATTGATTATATGCCTTACGATCTGGAGGGCGTAAAGCCGGTATATGAAACCTTTGCGGGCTGGGAAAGTTTAGAGGGGGCAAACAGTTACGATCAGCTGCCGCAGGAAGCCAAAGAGTATATCAAAGCGATTGAGAAAATGATCGGTACAAAGGTTTCAATCGCTTCTACGGGCCCTGACAGGGTCCAGACCGTAATACTTTAAGGAGGACGCGATGCAGTGGCTTCAAACGCTTTTAAAACTTCGTAAAGATACTTTGCAAAGTATAGAAAAAGAGTTGTCGCTGCTGCAAAGTGAAAAAAACAGGCAGGAAAGTTATTATAACCGTCTCAGACAGGACGCGCTTGCCCTGCAGCTGCCGCAAAAAAGCAGCGGGGCGATGATTTCGTGGATCAGTATGCAAAAACGCTACGCTTCGCAGGCTCTGCAGGGACAGCGGCAAAAGCTTGCCGAAGTACACAAGCGGATCGAACAGACAAAACAGCGCTATCTGGAAGCCAACCAGGAGTATGAACAGGCAAAATACCTCAAAGCCGATTATGTCAGGAAAAGAGCCTATGTGCAAAAACAAAAAGATCAGAAGTTTTTAGACGAACTCTCTTCACAGCGTTTTTATCTGGATAAAAAAAGGGACACCCTGTGAAAAACGTACTCTTTGCCCTGTTGGCGGCTGCCACATTCTCCCAGGCGCAGGTGGATTGCAATAAAATATTTGAGCAGCGCAAAGATGAACTCATCGTCGAACTTGAAAAGATCGATGAACAAAAACAGGCTCTGGAAGCGTTGCAAAATGCTACGCAGGAAGTGTTGAAGAAAAAAGAAAAGCGTCTTAACAGCAAGCAGGAAGAGCTCGACGCAAAGCAGGAAGAACTGCAGGCGCAGGAAGAGCGCATCGATGAAAAGATAGCAAAGCAAGAAGAGCTGCTAGAACAGATCCAAAATGCCAAAACCGACAAAGTCACCCAGACATATGAAAAAATGCGCGCTAAAAACGCCGCTGAAATACTGCAGAATATGGATGTCAACCGCTCGGTGGATATCTTGCGCGCGATGAAGCCAAAAACGCTTGGCAAGATACTTTCAAATATGGAACCCGCTGCCGCCAGCGAAATTACTTCGGCTCTTGGGGAGTAAACAAAAAGCGTTCAATTTTTCTTAACCTATAGTTGGATATAATGCCTTTTAACTTAATAATGTAAAGGTTTCTTTTATGAGACTTCATATGCCCCATGCACCATACGTAGCAAATAAAATATCCATCGATTTAGCAAACAGTCCCATTGTACGCCTGACCAAGGGCCGAGACCCGGTCCGCCAAATCGCGCAGGAGATGATAGAAGAAAATATCAAACAGGAACGCGCGCTGGAAGAACGGGTTGAGGAGATGCTGGAAGACCATATCGACGAGATAGAATTTGTCAACGCCGACGAACGGCAGCTTTTTTGGATGATCAAAAAAAAGATTGCCGATGAGTACGGCGTGATTTTAAATTACGAAGACCGTTACAACGATCTGGCACACAGGATTTTAGACCGCGTGTATGACAATTATCTGCTTGAGTACGAAGCAAAAGAAACCCAGGTCAAAAACGTTATATACAAAGCGATTGAAGGCTATATCAAAAGCTTTGAAAAGATCGAGGATATCGTGCTTGAAAAGATCGACAGTTATAAAAGAGAGATCATCCCCGGCAGCGAAGAGTTTAACCTGATCTTTGAGAAGCTGTATGAAGAAGAGTTGGCAAAGCGAGGATTCTTAAAATGAAAACAGTATATATCTATTTTGAAAACGGTGTCTTTTTAGAGGCAAAAGGTTTTGGCAGTCAGGGCACTGCTATAGGCGAAGTTGTTTTTAACACCTCCATGACCGGGTATCAGGAGATCGCGACCGATCCCAGCTACGCCGGGCAGTTTGTTACCTTTACCATGCCAGAAATCGGCAATGTCGGGGCAAACGAACAGGATAACGAAAGCCCGCATGTGCACTGCAAAGGTGTGATCGTGCGCAATTACCAGGCAAGACCTTCCAGCTTTCGATGCGAAGAAACCTTTGACGCGCTGCTCAAGCGCCACGGCGCGATGGGCATTACGGGTATCGATACGCGCTATATCACCAAGATGCTGCGAAATGAGGGGGCGATGATGATGATCGCTTCAACAGAAATATCAGACAGCAAGACGCTGCGGCAAAAGCTTGAGGGAGCGCAGCGGATTGAGGAGATCAACTATATCAAAGATATCAGCACCAAAAGCGTTTACGTCCACAAACACGGCCGTTATGACGCTAAAAAGTTTGCCTATAATCCCGCACGGGGAGGCAAACGGATCGTATGCCTGGATTTTGGTGTCAAGCGCAACATCCTCAACGAACTTACCGAAGCGGGGTTTGAAGTCGAAGTCAGTCCCCACGACAGCGACGCGGAGGAATTGATACGGCGTTATAAAAACAAAGAGATTGCCGGGATATTTCTTTCAAACGGACCGGGTGATCCGCTGGTGCTTACTGAGGTGCACGCGCTGCTGAAAAAGCTGCTGGATGCCAAAGTGCCGATGTTTGGTATCTGTCTGGGGCATCAGGTGCTCAGTATCGCCAGCGGGTATCCCACATATAAGCTCAAATTCGGCCACCACGGCGGCAACCACCCGGTGAAAAACCAGGAAACGGGGCGTGTGGAAATTACCGCGCAAAACCATAATTACAATGTCAGCGACGAGATCAAAAAGATCGCCAAGGTTACCCATGTCAATCTTTTTGACAATACCATCGAAGGCGTATGCTATACCAACGCGCCGGCTATGTCGGTGCAGCACCACCCCGAAAGTTCCCCGGGACCGCTTGAGAGTAAATATATTTTTCAGCAGTTTCACGAAATTATCCAAGAAAATGCCTAATCTCCACACCGCCCAAAGCCCGCTTGCGGCCTCTCTGGTCGCAAAAATGCGCGATATCTCCCTTACGCCTTCGCAGTTTCGAAATACCCTGTCGCAGCTTACCCTGCTGCTGGTCCGTGACGCGGTTGATTCTACTTTGATGCATCACACAAAAATTATGACGTGGCAGGGAGAGCTGGAGTGCGAAGCAGTTGCTGAGGATAAACTTGTTTTTGTACCGATCCTTCGGGCCGGCCTGCCGATGCTCGAAGCAGTCGGTGACGTATTTGAAAACGCTCACAGCGGGTTTTTGGCGATGAAACGCGATGAAGAAACGCTCAAACCCCGTCTGCTTTATGATAGAATAGAGGATGTTGCGCAAAAAACGGTGTTTTTGCTTGATCCGATGGTCGCAACGGGCGGGTCACTGCAGGATGCGGTCGACTTTGTGCGCCGCAAGAACCCGGCGCGTATTATCTGTCTGAATCTGATCGCGTATGAAAAGACGATGCAGGCTTTGGCCAAAAACAATCCAGATATCGATTTTTTCTGCGCCAAGATCGATCCGGTCCTGGATGAAAACGGATTTATCCGCCCCGGTATAGGGGACGCGGGGGACCGGGCTTTTAACACCCTCTGATCCATAAAGGAGCGCGGTGATGGAACTAGATTATACCCTGGCCCAGTCGGTACTGCTAAGCGTACTGCTTGGGTTTATGATCGGGCTGGAGCGTGAAATGACCTATTTTCACGCCAAAAGTGATATTATCTTTACCGGCGCGCGCAGCTTTTCTATTATCGCGCTGCTTGGTTTTTTTGCCGCTACGTTCAAAGATGAGTATCTGGGCCTTTCCATGACCTTCGCGCTGGTATTTGGGGTGCTGCTGGTCAGTTCGTATATCATCCGCGCTCTACGCCATGAAAAAAGCGGTACGACCACCGAATTTGCCGCGATTGCGACTTTTATTGTGGGCATGATCGTACAGGAAGGGCAGTTTACCTACGCAGCTTTTGCTACCGTTATTATAATTTTGCTGCTTTCACTCAAAGCCAGGCTCAGCCGGTTTAAGTCCACCGTGCGCAAAAAAGAGATCCAGTCGATGCTGCTGTTTTTGCTGATCACGTTTGTTATTTTGCCTATACTGCCAAATGAACCCATCGACCCCTACGGTATCTTTAATCCCTACACGATCTGGGTTATGGTGATCTTGATTTCAGGTCTTTCTTTTATCGGCTATATCGCCGCCAGGCTGATCGGCACGTCGCGGGGAATGCTGGTGGCGGGGTTTTTTGGCGGATTTTTCTCCTCTACGGCCACCACGATCAGTTTTTCCAAAAAAGTTGACGCGCAGGGCAAAGCCGCCAAGCAGCTGGCCGCGGCGATCTCGGTTGCGTGTACGACGATGTATTTTCGTGTGGTGATTCTTACTGCTATTATCAGTACCGATATCGCTTTGCAGCTGGCTCTTGCCTATACCCTGGCCACGCTTGTGGGATACGGGTATATCTACTACCTCTACCAAAGTTCGCAGAAAGTGGATATGGATATCGACCTGGTTTTTCAAAACCCCCTTGATATGAAAGAAGCGTTGAAATTCGGCCTGCTTTTTGGCGTGGTTTTTGGAGCGACAAGTCTGCTGCAGGACTGGGCGGGCAACTACGGAACCTATATATCCGCGCTGTTTTCGGGGTTGACTGATGTGGACGCGATTACGCTGTCCCTGAGCAAACTCTACAGCGACGAAAGCCTTGGGATCAATCCCGCAGTGATCGGAATCGTGATCGCGACGTATGCCAACTCCTTTACCAAGCTGGCCATTTCGTTTGTCACGGGAAACAGGATTTTGGGAAAATATATGTCTGTGGCGTTTGCGCTGCCGCTGTTTACGATTGCGGCAGTGTTAGGCGTGCAGCTTATCGTTTAAGCTGATTAACCGTCTGCAGCATCTCATCACTGGTCGTGATCGCTTTGGAGTTGGCTTCATACGCTCTTTGGCCCGTAATGAGGTCTGTCATCTCATCAACCAGCTGCACATTACTCATCTCCACAAAGCCCTGCTTGGTCTGTCCGGTGCCGTCTTCGCCGGGCAGGGCGATGATGGCATCCCCCGAAGCCGGGGTCTGGGAGTAGAGGTTGTCCCCCTTGCCGTGCAGTCCGGCCGGATTGACGAAATTAACCAGCTGAATCTGGCCGATCTCGTTTGCATCCTGCTGGCCTGCCTGCATTACCGAAACGGTACCGTCAGAACCGATGGAAAGATCGGTCGTGTCTTCTGGAACGACGATTTCAGGAATCAGCGGATAACCGTCGCTGTTGACCACGGTACCGTTTTGATCGACTTTAAAGCTGCCGTTTCTGCTGTACGCCACTTCGCCGTTTGGCGTTTCTATCTGAAAAAAGCCCTGACCGGCGATGGCGACGTCAAGATTGTTGCCCGTTTCTTTAAAATTGCCCTGCGAAAACATCTTGGCAATGGCGGTGGGACGCGTACCCAGACCGACCTGGATGCCGGTGGGTGACTGGGTGTTGTTGCTGGTAGACGTTCCGGCGTGTTCCATGGTTTGATACATCAAATCCGCAAATTCGGCACGCTGTTTTTTGTAGCCGATGGTGTTGACGTTTGAAATATTGTTGGTTGTCGTATCAATCTGGGTTTGCTGACCCACCATCCCTGTGGCGGCAGTGTATAAAGACCTGACCATTGTATCTCTCCTATGCTCTTATGGGTGCGAGTTTGGTAATCGCTTCCTGGTTTAAATCGTTCATATGCGTCTGCATTACTTTTTGGTACATATTGACCATGCGGTGGGCTTCGATCAGTCCCGTCATCTCCATGACGGCGTTGACGTTGCTCATCTCAAGCATTCCCTGCTTAACTCCGCCGGAGGCTTCCTGGATACGCAGACGCTCCTCATTATCCACGCGAAGCAGGTTGTCCCCGTCTTTTTGCAGCATCTTTGGATTGTCGTGGGTGACAACCATCAGTGAGCCGATCTGGTTCATATCCGCTTCGTTGTCGCCTTTGGCTTTGGTGTAGATATTGCCGTCTTTATCGATGTTGACTAATTGATCGGCTGGCAGGTTGATATACTGGCCGTTTTGATCAAAACCTTGGGGCAAAACCGGGTGGCCTTGTTTGTTGACAAGCACTCCGTCGCCGTTTGTGGTAAAGGAACCGTCTCTGGTGAGTTTTTTCCCCTCGGGGGTTTCTACGGCAAAGTAGTGGTCTTTTTTGGTAAGCGCAAAATCCAGGGTATTGCCCGTTTGCCGCATCGATCCAAGCCCGTGGTCTCTGTAGCCTTCAACGACCTGAGGTACTCTGTCGACGGTTCGGTTGTAAAACTTCGCACCGTCTTTGGTGTGGTTGTCTATTGGCAGATTGTCGCGTTCCTGCTGGTACAGACGCATGAAATCGCCGATAACGACATCTTCTTTTTTGTACCCGTGGGTGTTGACGTTGGCTAAGTTGTTGGTAATGGTATCAAGGCGGTTAAACTGAGTGACCATACCGCCGGTGTTCTGATAATACGCACTGTTCATAAAAAAACCTCTTTTGGCGTGTTTGCTTTTATCTAAGCAAGCACCGTTCCAAAAAGGTTATTGCCGTATGATGTCGTAGGAAGCCGGGATGTCGCATTGTAAATCACCTACCGTTTTGTCGTAGGCGACGTTTGTAAAACGAATGCGGGATTTGTTGTTGAGTTCATCGGTAAAGGTGATGGTATGGAGCTTATCATCTTTGAGGCTCAGGCGGTATGTAGTATCGTTAAAAACGGTTTTATACGTGTTGCTGCCTGTCTGCTTTGCATCTTCAAGCAGGGTTTGGATCTTGATATGGTCGGTGTTTTTATAAATGCTGGCCTGTTCCAATACCTGCTCAACGATAACAATACGCTCTTTGTTAACGCAGATCGTTTTGGCTTCGGGGGTTTCATATTGCCACTTGGTGTGGTGCGGGGCTTTGAAAAAAAGCGATCCTGTGTAGGTGAGGGTTTGGTTGTGTTCGTTGGTGACCTCCTGCGTGAAATCGGCTTTTAATGAATCGGGTATCTGTAAAGCCCACAGGGAAAATGAAAGGAAAAAAAGAAAAAAAAGTATACGCATCTGGTTATAAGCCTTGTAACTGAGAATTTATCGGGATCTTAGACTTCTTGCGAAACCATAGGTTCAATCTATAGTTACGCAAGAAGTCTATTATACAAAAAAAGTTATAATATCCCTAAAACTTTAGAGTAAAGGCAGTTTTTATATGATACAGTCGGTTTTTGGCAAGATTTTCGGTACCCGTAACGACAGAATGGTCAAAAAATACTTCAAACGCGTCAAAGAGGTCAACGCGCTTGAAGAGCAATACAAAGCCATGAGCGATGAAGAACTTCAAGAGGCTTTCGGGCAGTTGAGAGACGCGGTCAAAGCTGGAGAAAAAAGCATGGATGATGTGCTTGCGCAGTCTTTTGCCATCACTAGAGAAGCCAGCGTGCGGGTTTTGGATATGCGTCCTTTTGACGTCCAGATTCTTGGGGCGATGGTGCTGCATGAGAATATGATCGCGGAGATGAAAACGGGCGAGGGCAAAACCCTGGTCGCCACGCTGCCGGTGGCATTAAACGCGATGGAGGGCAAAGGCGTGCACGTGGTTACGGTCAATGACTACCTGGCCAAGCGTGATGCCCACGATATGGGCAAACTGTATGCGTTTTTAGGCTACAGCGTGGGATGCATCTCAGGCGATATAGATAACGAAGCCGAAAGAAAAGCGCAATACGACTGCGATATCACCTACGGTACCAACAACGAATACGGGTTTGACTATCTGCGTGATAATATGAAATTCAGCCGGGAACAGATGGTGCAGCGCGAGTATAACTACGCCATCGTGGACGAGGTGGATTCGATTCTGATCGATGAGGCCAGAACGCCGCTTATTATCTCCGGTCCGGTCAACCGGCGGCTGGAAAACTACCAAAGAGCCAACGACGTGGCGATGCAGCTTGAAAAAGGGGAGCAAAAACCGACCAAACCCGGCGAACCCGAAGAGTTTACGGGGGATTTTATCGTCGATGAGAAAAACAATATTGTACTGCTGACTGAGGAAGGCACGGTCAAAGCCCAGGAACTTTTCGGGGTTGAAAACCTTTATGACCTGCAAAACGCGGGGCTTGCCCACCATCTGGACCAGGCGCTCAAAGCCAATTATCTTTTTGTCAAAGATAAAGATTATGTTGTCAAAAACAATGAGGTTGTCATCGTCGATGAGTTTACCGGACGTCTCAGCGAGGGGCGGCGGTTCAGCGAAGGGCTGCACCAGGCGATCGAGGCGAAAGAGGGCGTGGAAATCAAGCAGGAATCCCAGACGCTTGCTGATATCACCTTCCAAAACTATTTTCGAATGTATGACAAACTTGCGGGTATGACGGGCACCGCCCAGACCGAGGCTACCGAGTTTTCCCAGATTTATAAACTTGATGTGGTCAGTATTCCGACCAACAAACCCATCGTCAGAGACGATAAAAACGATCTGATTTATAAAACCGAGGGTGAAAAATTTAACGCCATCATCGAAAAGATTACGCAGCTGCACAAAAAGGGACAACCCGTACTCATCGGTACGGCCAGTATCGAAAAGAGTGAACTCATCCACAAGTTTTTGAAAAAAAACAAGGTTCCCCACAACGTCCTTAACGCCAAAAACCACGAAAAAGAAGCTTCCATCATCGAAAATGCCGGTAACAAAGGCGCTATTACCGTAGCTACCAATATGGCGGGCCGTGGTGTTGATATCAAGATCGATCAGGAGGTCAAAGACCTGGGCGGGCTTTTTATTTTGGGTACCGAACGCCACGAAAGCCGCCGTATCGACAACCAGCTCAGAGGCCGGGCCGGACGGCAGGGCGATCCGGGAGCCACACAGTTTTATCTGTCTTTGGAAGACAATCTGCTGCGCATCTTTGGCAGCGACCGCATCCGAAGCATCATGGACCGTCTTGGCGTCAAAGAGGGCGAGCATATCGAATCCAAAATGGTTACCCGCGCGGTGGAAAACGCGCAGAAAAAGGTCGAGGGGATGCACTTTGAAAGCAGAAAACATCTGCTTGAGTATGACGACGTGGCCAACGAACAGCGAAAAACGATCTATACCTTCAGAAAAGATTTGATCAAAAAAGCTTTTGACATCAAAGAAAAAATCCATGAAAATATGCATGAGTATATCGCGCACGTTCTTGCGGAAGCGGGCATTATGGAAGATATCGCCAAGGAGGATTTTGACCTGCAAACCCTGCAGCGAAAGATCAAAGAGGAACTTAATCTTGATCTGAGCCTCAGTGAGGAGATGGAATACGAAGAGATTAAAAGCACGCTTGAGACAACCGTAATCGATACCTACGAAGAAAAGATGGCCCAGGTTGATGAAAGCCAGCGTGAAGAGATTGAGCGAACGATCTATCTGCAAACGCTTGACGGGCAGTGGAGAGACCACCTCTATCAGATGGATACGCTCAAAGAGGGCATCCGTCTGCGGGGGTATAACCAAAAAGACCCGCTGGTAGAGTATAAAAAAGAAAGTTTCAACATGTTTTTGGAACTGGTCGAGTCGATCAAGTATGAAGCGGTCAAAACGCTGGTGACCATTCAGTTTCGCTTTGAACAGCAGGAAAAAGAACAGGAAGCTTTGGATGAGCTTAAAAAGCAGATGGATGAAAGCGTGGAAGGAGCCAACGAGGGTCCCGCCAAGGTCGCTACGCAAGCTAAAAAGCCAAAACGAAACGAACCCTGCCCGTGCGGCAGCGGCAAAAAATACAAGCATTGCTGCGGCAAAAGCGGTCCTAAGCGAGGAATGCTGGCCGATGAATCGTAAGTTTGTCGCTTCTATTGTCAAATACTACCTCAAATACGATAAACAAAATCCTTTCATTTTTTTAAGCGCGGCACTTGCCTTTTTAGGCATCGCCGTGGGCGTGATGGTACTGATTATTACCATGTCTTTGATGCAGGGGATGCAAAAACAGTTTGAACAAAAACTGACGGTGATGAATTATCCGCTGACGATGACTGGCAAATACAGCCGTTTTGTTGATGACAGGCAGTTGCAAAGATTGCGGGAAAAATTTGACGACATGGTTTTTAGCCCCTACATCAGCGCCCAGGTTGTGGCCAGGAATAAAAACGGTATTCACGGGGGACTGCTTTTTGGCGTGGACTTTGCCAAAGAGGCAAAAGTCAACGGGATTTTTGCCGAAGCTGCCAAAGGCATTGAAGTTTCCAAATACGATATTATCCCCGGCAAAGGCTTGCAAAATGAACTGTTTTTACAAAAAGGGGATAAACTCGGCATTCTTTTTAACAAACAAAAAGCGGTGGGATTTACCACCGTGCCGCTGCAAAAGCGTTTTGACGTGCAAAACTTTTTTCACTCGGGGTTGAATGCGTATGACAAAACCTATATGTATACGACCACAGAGAGTTTGCAGACGATACTTGATATTGGCTCAGACAGTTACCACGGA
>CAYUAC010000013.1:18125-26074 GCA_964442515.1 uncultured Campylobacterales bacterium
GGCCCATGGAAGATATCAAGAGATTGAAAGAATTCATGCCCCAAAGCCAGATTGTGGGCTGGTGGGAACAAAACGGCAACTTCTTTGCTGCGATGCAGATGGAAAAGCGCGCGCTGTTTATCGTGCTGATGCTTATTATCCTGGTGGCTGCGCTCAATATCATCAGTTCCCTGCTGATGACGGTAATGAGCCGGCGTGACGAGATCGCTTTGATGATGACGCTTGGGGCGACCAAAAAAGAGATTTATCATATCTTTTTCCGTCTTGGTATGCTTATCGGTATCGGCGGTATGGCCGTGGGAGTAGCGCTTGGAATCGGAGGACTGTGGATTATCGATACCTTTGAAATTATCTCCGTTCCCGTGGATGTGTACGGGGTCAGCAAGCTGCCCATCGATCTGCAGCCAATCGATCTTGGCCTCATTATCGCCGGTACGCTGGCAATCGTACTGCTGTCTTCCCTGTATCCGGCAAAAAAAGCAGCCACCACCGACCCGCTGCAAGTCCTTCGCAACGAGTAGGGGTTTGTAAAACGGTGCTATAAAGCTGCGTTGATCTTTTGGATGAAATCCAGGGGGTCGACGCTTTTTCCGCCCACTTTTATTCCAAAGTGCAGATGCGGCCCCGTGACCCGGCCGCTTTTGCCGCTGCGGCCAAGCAGCTGGCCTTTTTGTACTTTCTGTCCCTTTTGTACAGCGATATCGCTTAAATGGTAGTAGGTAGAGTAGATTCCGTAGCCGTGGTCGATGACAACGGATTTACCCGCGTAATAGCGGTCTTTGGCGATAACGACAACGCCGCTGTTGGCCGCGCTGATTTTGGTGCCTTTGGCGGCTCTGAAATCGGTGCCGCCGTGAAAGCCTTCCAGTGTGCCGTTATATACTCTGGCACTGCCAAATTCGCTGGTGATCTTGCTGCGCAGGGGAAGGGAGAAGTTGCTGCCAAAATTAAGCTTAGGGGTACCGGTATTGTAAATATGCATGGCTTGACGGTACTCTTTTTTGATGCGATCCATCGCCTCTTTTGGCGGAGAAACCTTTTTGGGCGCCACCTGCAGCTGTTCTTTGGGATACTCTTTTTGCCTGATGGCAAATCTTTGTTGTGTCGTGTCTTTGGCGGTGTGCACTTTCAAAGTCAGGCTTGCGTTTTTTGTTTTATAGTCAACGGGGAGGACGGCGACTTGTTTTTGACTGCCGGGCAGGGAAAAAAGCTGTAAAGTTTTATCCCCGCGCGTCACGCTTTGCACGTTTGGCCCAAATTCGGCAACCAGCACCTGGCCGTTGTATACGCTTTGCTGCGCATACAGCCAGAGGCCAAGCAACAGGATAAGGCTGAAAACTCTCATCTATTCGTCGCTGGAGAGTTTATCCAGGATATAGATTTGGATCTCATGTTTGGGGATGTTTTTGCGCAGGGTTTCATCATAGTATCTGGCAACCTTGACATGGTATTTTTCATATGCAAAATGGGGAAAGTGCAGCTGCCACGCGTCTTTGATGATGCGCCTTGAAATCGATTCGTACAGCCACTCTTTATAAATGGTAAAGCCCGCAAAAAAGATGGCGGTAAAAGCGATGGCCAGCAGGATGGAGAGGTGGCAATCCATCGCGGCTAATACGTCATGCAAGATAGCAACGGCGGGAATGATGAAAAAATGGGCCAAAAGGATAAAGCTAAGATACGCTCTGCCAAGCAGCAGGCGGTATTTCAGCAGGCGCTGGGAGGGAATGATGCCTTCTTGCAAAATCAGGTTTGCTTTTAACAACTCCTCAAAATGGATGGGCTGGGAGGATTTGATAAAGAGTGTATTGATCAGTTTGTTGCGTAATGTTTGCAGCAAGGGTGCTCCTTACATGGTGCGGATTTTGTCTCTGTTGGCTTTTTGCAAAGCCCGGCCGATCTGTTTGCCCGAATATCCCGTGTTGATAAGTTCTTTGGGATTGAGGGCTTGAAATTTTTTCTTGTTGACGTGTAAACGCTTTGCGTATTGTATCACTTTTTTACTGTAGTTTCCTAGAAAAGTGTCTATGCGATAGCGGGTCGCGACACCGGCGACGTAACGTTTTGTAACCGTTTTGGGCAGCAGCGGCTGGGTAAAGCAGGGTTTAAAGCGGTTGGGCAGCTTCAGACGGTCAAAGCTGCAATCTCTTCTGGTGTGGTAGACAAAAAGCAGATCGTAAAAGGGGGCGTCTTTGGGCAGGCTTGCCAGCTTTTTGGCGTAGAAGACAAACTTGGGCCGCGTCAGGGTACAGCCAAGCAGTTTGTCGCTGATTTGCAGGCACAGCAGATAATACAGCCCGTAATGCAGATGCGGCGCGGCAAACATCTTTTCAAGCTCGTTGGTTATGCGTTGGCCGCTAAGATCGCTTAGATCCATATCCCGCATCAGTGCTATAGAAGCCCTGTCGATTTTAAACCCAAGCTGGGCGGCAAACCGCATCGCCCGAAGTACCCGCAGGCTGTCTTCTTGAAAGCGCGCGGCATTGACGACGCGCAGGCGTTTTTTGATGATATCTTCTATGCCGCCGAAGTGATCGATGATGCGTTCTTTATCCAGATCATATAGCAGCGCGTTGATCGTAAAATCCCTGCGTATCGAAGCCTGTTGTGTGCCCCCGGCCAAATCCACGGCAAAACCTCTGTGGCCTTTGGCGATCTTTTTTTCGGTACGAGGCAGGGCGATATCGATACCTTTGTATTTGTAGACAAAAAAGCTTTTTCCCACCCCTTTGGCACCAAGAGCGTGCATAAGCGCTTCAAACTGCTTTGGTCCGCAGCCGTGGATTTCAAGATCAAAATCATGGCACGGACGGCCAAGCAGCGCATCCCGGACCGCGCCGCCCACGATAAAAGCGCTTAGCCCTTTTGCTCTGAAAAAATCACGTAAAAACAGCAGGGTTGCTTTGAGGTCTGCATCGGTATGGATAAAAAAAGAATCTAGTGCTTTTTTAATCTGTCCAGCCTTTCATCAAGCGTGGAGAGGACGTATTCTAAAAAGTTGATCGTCAGATCGAGTTTGGCTTCGAGGTTTTGGTTGTTTGGGGATTGAAACCCTTCAAAAAGCACCAGCAGCCGTTCGCGCATATTTTCAAGGTATTTGATCTCTTCGCTTCTGTCTTTGGTGGCGTTGAGTTCAAAGTGTTCATTGACGGTGTCGCCGCGCGGGGGTTCTGCTTCCCGGGGCTTTGTTTCGGTGGGGGTTTCTTCTTTGGTGGGTTGCTGCTCTTGGCTGAGAGGCTGGTTTTGCTCTTTTGGCTTTGCGAAGTTTTCCACGGCTTCTTTTTGGTTTTGCTGAACCTTTTGTTCATCCCCGCCGGAACTTTTTTCTATCTCATCCAGCGTTGAAAGTATTACATCTTTTAGTTCCAAATCAACCACCTTTCAAATTCGGCAAATTCCACTTCGTCTTCCATCTTTACAAAAAAATCTTTCATCTGCCCGTCAACGCCGTCAAAACGCCTGTGAATACCCGAAAGCCGCTTGATAGCGACCCTGGCGTCTTTATTGTCGGGGTCTTGCTTTAAGATCTCTTTGTAAATCTGCAGGGCTTCGTCTTTCAGACCCTGCAGTTCGTAAATGGAAGCAAGCGTTACGGTGCTCATAGCTACTTTGAGGCAAAATCGGCAATAATGGAGCCTATTTCACTGGTAGAACAGACCTCTTTGGCGTCAAATTCACTCAGATCCTGGGTTCTGTAGCCTTTTTTCAGCACTTTTTTGATCGCCGCGTCGATCTTGTCCGCCGCACTGTGTTCATTCAGCGCGTAGCGAAGCATCATCGCCGCACTCGAGATCGTGGCAAGCGGGTTGGAAATACCCTGTCCCGCGATGTCGGGAGCTGAACCGTGGATAGGTTCGTACAAGCCGACCTTGTCACCCACCGAAGCCGAGGGCAGCAGGCCGATGGAGCCGCTGAGCATACTGGCTTCATCGCTTAAGATATCGCCGAAGATGTTGCCTGTCAGGATCACGTCAAACTGCTTGGGGTTGCGTACCAGCTGCATTGCCGCGTTGTCCACGTACATGTGGTTCAGTTCTACTTCCGGGTAGTCTTTGGCCACTTCCTCGACCGTTTCGCGCCACAGCTGGCTGACTTCAAGGACGTTGGCCTTATCCACCGAGCAGACCTTTTTGCCCCGTGCCATCGCGGTGTCAAAAGCGACCTTGGCGATACGCTCGATTTCTGCTTTTGTATAGATCATGGTATTGTAAGCTCTGTCGGCTTCCTTGGCTCTTGGCTGGCCGAAGTAGATGCCGCCTGTGAGTTCGCGTACGACCATGAGATCGACGCCTTTGATGACTTCGGGTTTGAGGCTGCTGGCGTTGATGAGTTCGTCATAAACCATTGCCGGGCGGAGATTGGCATAGGTGCCCATCGCTTTTCGAAGACCCAAAAGACCCGTTTCGGGGCGCTTGTCTCTTGGCAGGCCGTCCCACTTGGGGCCGCCGATGGCACCAAAAAGCACGGCGTCGCTGTTTTTGACGCCTTTGATAGTGCTTTCAGGAAGCGGAACGCCGGTTTCGTCGATGGCGGCACCGCCAAGAAGGTACTCTTTGTAGTTGAAATTGATATTTTCAGTGACCGCAACGGCGTCAAGAACCTTGATCGCTTCTTCCACGATCTCGGGACCGATGCCGTCACCTTTGATGACTGCAATTTCGTAACGTTTACTCATTTATCACCTTTTTGGCATAGTTTATCAATCCGCCCTCATTAACCAGGCGCTGCATGAATTCGGGGATGGGTGTGAACGTGTATTGTTCGTTTTTGCTTTTGTTGACAATGACGCCTTTTTCCATATCGACTTCCAGCGTGTCGCCCTCATCGATCCTGTCTGCTTCAGCCACTTCAAAGATGGGCAGTCCCATGTTAAACGCGTTTCTGTAAAAGATCCGCGCGAAGGTTTTGGCGATCACGGCGGAAACACCCGCGGCTTTGAGCGCTATGGGGGCGTGTTCGCGGCTGGAACCGCAGCCGAAGTTTTCGCCGGCCACGATAAGGTCGCCTGGGGTCATTTTGTCCGTAAACTCGGGGTCGGCGTCTTCCATGACGTGCTTTGCCAACTCTTGCGGGTCTGAATTGTTAAGGTATCTGGCGGCGATGATCAGATCGGTATCGATATTGTCGCCGTATTTCCAAACTTTTCCGGTAATCATACACATCTCCGTGGGATTTTATTGCAGCGATTATATCGAAAAACTGCTTAAAATGCTTGCAAAGGGGTACGCAGTGGGATGTGGGAATGATACCTTTACCGGGTGGGGCAGAGGGTGTTGATTGTGTCTAAAGCACTATTTAAGTATAATAGAACTTATTGACACTTTTGAATAGGCAAGGCAAAAAGATGAAACTACCAAAGCTTCCCATAGGCATACAAACATTTAGCAAAATACGAGAAGATGATTACATCTATATTGATAAAACAGATATGGCTTTGCAAATGATAGAGGATTATCAGTATGTCTTTTTAAGCCGTCCCAGACGCTTTGGCAAATCTTTGTTTTTGGATACGCTTAGAAATATCTTTGAAGCAAAAAAAGAGTATTTTAAAGGTCTTGCGATAGAAAATAAGTGGGATTGGGAAACAAAATATCCGGTTATTCTTGTCTCTTTTGCAAGTGGTAAAATAGACAGCAGAGCTTCACTTGATCATAGGATTACAAAGATACTGAAAGAAAATCAAAATAATTTGGGTATTGAGTGTGATGAGCAAAACGATGTGGCAGGCTGTTTTAGAGAATTGATACTCAAAGCTTATGAAAAATACAACCAAAAAGTAGTAGTCCTTATTGATGAATACGATAAGCCTATCTTAGACAACATCACCAACACCGAAGCAGCTAAGCAGATACGAGACGGCCTTGTGAACTTCTACAGCGTTATCAAAGGCAGCGACGAGTTCCTGCGCTTTGCGTTTTTAACAGGAGTGAGCAAATTTACAAAAACCTCAATCTTTAGCGGACTTAATAACATTACCGATATTTCTTTGAATAAACGATACGCAGATGTATGCGGGTATAGCCAAAAAGATGTTGAAACTACATTTAAGCCGTATTTAGAGGGTGTGGATATGGAGAAGCTCAAGTGCTGGTACAACGGCTATAACTTTTTGGGCAGCTCTATGTACAACCCCTTTGATATCTTGCAGTTTATAGCCAATGATTACATATTTAAAAACTACTGGTTTGAAACGGGAACTCCTACATTTTTAATGGAGCTCATAAAGACACAAAACTACTTTTTGCCAAACCTTACAAATCTAAGAGTAGATGAAAAACTTCTCAACAGCTTTGATATAGAAAATCTGGATTTAGAAGTCGTGCTTTATCAAACGGGCTATCTGACAATAGACAGGGTAGAACAAGATGAGGATATAGGAACTATAGAATACCTTCTTAAAATACCCAATAAAGAGGTCAAACTCTCACTCTCACAGTCTATAGCCTCAGCATTTTTTAATGATAAAACACCGACAAAAAAAGATTTGTACAAAGCGCTCAAGCATAAGCAGCCAGATGATTTTGAAGAGGCGCTAAAAAGCATCTTTGCCTCCATCCCGTACCACAATTTTACCAAAAACGATATGCAGGCCCATGAGGGGTTTTATGCCAGTGTGGTGTATGTGTATCTGCAATCTTTGGGACTGGATATCACCGGCGAAGATGTGACAAATAAGGGTAGAATTGACCTAACTATCAAAATGGATGAAGCTATCTATATATTGGAGTTTAAGGTTGACGGTAAACAGGGAGAAGCTTTACAACAGATCAAAGAGAAAAATTATCACGAAAAATACGCAAAAGAGTCTAAACATATCTATCTTTTGGGAATAGAATTTGACAGCAGTGAGAAAAATATTTCGGCCTTTGAGTGGGAGAAAGCAACAGCGTAAAGCTATAGAAATCACCATTCAAGTAATTTTCAAAAAGGGTCCGACCGACTCCCACCCACAATGGATGCGCACTTTTATGGAGTACAATAGAGACTGTTGGTTGTTTCCCGGGTGATATCACGGCAGAGTATGTCGATTTTATCTTTGCTGATATTGATCTGTTTGATAGTTTTGATACTGTGCAGCCAGGGTAGAGGAAATGTTTGCAGGCGATAGATCAAAACGTCTTTTTCAAGAAATGCTTTTTTGCTTGAAATTGAAAGGATATCTTGCCAGTCAAATTGTTCGTAATAACAAAAGCAGAAAAGATCAAAGATATCTTTTTCCTCGTCTCTGTCGTTAATCGCGTTAATTTTGTTGGTAAGGATGTTCAGTTTGTTGTCGACTCTGATATTGTCAATAATTTTGCTTTTTTTATAGCGGTAGACCCGGTCATTGACAAAATCGATCTGTAGAGTATCGTTGATGATTGTTCTGTAAAAGTCGCGTGCGTTGACTATGGTTTTGATCGTAAAATTGTTTTGCAGCAGGTGCTGGATGATTTCGTCAATATCTTCATGAAAATTTTGGCCGTTGCTGACAAAAAAATCCAGATCATCAGAATACCTTGCATCGTAATAAAAGCGGTGCAGCGCTGTGCCTCCGGTGAGATAAAAGGCGTTATCAAAACTGTTTACAAGCTTTAAAATATCATCCTGCAAAAGATACAGTTTTGTGTAGTCTAAAGTTTTCGCCACTGCAATCCTTTGATATCGTGGTCCTCACCAAACAGGAGTGATCGAAGTATGAGGATATGTTTTTGCATATATCTGCTTTGGTGTTTTATATTGATAGAATCAAAAAAATTTTTCAAGTCCTGAAGCTCAAACATTTGCAAGTCGCTGAGTTTATCACTGGAGTTGTAAAGAATCTTGGAAAACAGCTTTTGCCTGACTTTTTTATCTTTTGAATGCAGGGTTTGTAAGAGTTTTTCTTCGGATATATCATAATCCCAGAAACATTCTTGTTTGATTCTTTTAAAATCCATTTTTTATCGGTTCCTTTTTTGGGGTACTAC
>CAYUAC010000014.1:0-25659 GCA_964442515.1 uncultured Campylobacterales bacterium
ACCCGTCGTTTTAGGCGGAATCGAAGCCAGTCTTCGGCGCGTAACCCATTATGATTTTTGGTCGGGCAAGCTGCGCCGGCCGGTTTTGTTTGACGCCAAGGCCGATATTATCCTCTACGGCATGGCTGAAAAAAGCGTGCTGCAACTGGCAAAGACGCTGCAACAAGGCGGCGATTACAGAAACATCAGGGGCCTTTGCTACAGCAGCAGGGAAGTACCCAAAGATTACGTGCGCCTGCCAAGCTTTGAAGCGTGCAAAAAAGATAAACACGCCTTTATCGATATGTTTGATACCTTTTATCAAAACAATGATCCCCTCACCGCCGCCGGACTGGCCCAGCAGATCGATGCGCGCTATCTGATCCAAAATCCGCCCCAGCACCACCTCAGCACCCGGGAACTGGATAACGTCTACGCCCTGCCCTACCAAAGAGACGCCCACCCCATGCACAAAGGCAAGATCAAAGCCTTAGATACCATCAAGTTTTCCATCACCACCCATCAGGGCTGCTGGGGCGAATGCAACTTTTGCGCTATCGGGGTCCATCAGGGACGCACCATCCGCCAAAGAAGCCAGGAATCGATCCTGCAAGAAGCCAAGAGTTTTACCAAGGATTCGCGCTTTAAAGGCATCATCAGCGACGTGGGCGGCGCTACGGCCAATATGTACGGGTACGAATGCGATAAAAAGCTGGCAAAAGGCACCTGCGAACACAAAAGCTGCGCGGGCTTTAGCGCGTGTAAAACGATGCGTCCCGATCATAGCAAAAACATTGAACTGCTGCGAAGCATCAGAGAAATTAAGGGGGTTAAAAAAGCGTTTGTCGCCTCGGGAATCCGCTATGACCTGATCCTTGCAGACAAAAGCCGTGGCAGGCAGTATCTTAAGCAGATGGTGAACCACCACATCAGCGGCCAGATGAAGATCGCGCCCGAACACACCGACGACGGGGTACTGCAAGCGATGAACAAACCCTCCGCCTCCTCGCTGCTTGAGTTTAAAAAAGAGTTTGACTCGCTCAATAAAGCCCTTGGCAAGAAGCAGTTTATGACGTACTACCTCATCGCCGCCCATCCAGGATGCGATGAAAAACAGATGCATAACTTAAAAGAGTTTACTTCAAAAAAACTGCACATCAATCCAAAACAGGCCCAGATCTTTACCCCTACGCCCGGCACCTATTCGACGCTGATGTATTACACCGGCCTGGATCCCAAAACAAAAAAACCCCTGCACGTGGAAAAAGACCCAAACAAGAAAGAAAAACAAAAGCGCATCATCACCCAAAAGCGAAAATTTAGATAAACTTTTCTGGCTTACCGTAGTAAAAGCCCTGACCGTAATCAACGCCAAGATCAGTGATAATCGTATCAATTTTTTCATTATGGACAAATTCGGCCACCGTAGCGATGCCGGCGTCTTTGGCAAAGGTCAAGATCGTTTTGACTATCATCTGCGAATTGCGGCTGGTATCAAGGTTTTTGATCAGCGAACCGTCAATCTTTAAAAAGTCCACGTCCAGATGAAACAGGTGTTCAAAATTGGAATACCCGCTGCCAAAATCATCGATAGCGATCTTGCAGCCGTAGGGTTTGATCGCGTCGATAAACTCCAGCAGCTGCGAATAATTTTCTATCTGTTCGCTTTCTACGATTTCAAAAGTGATCTTGTGGGTAACATCTTTGTTTTCCTGCAAAATATTGTATAAAAAGCGGGAATGTTTACTCTCCAGTATATCCTCGATAGACAGATTGATCGCCACTTCGCTGCCGCTTTGTCTGATCATATCGATACTTTTGGCTATAACGGTGTGTGAAATGCGGTTATACAGCTTCAGCTTTTTTGCGATATCTAAAAAGAAAAAGGGTGAAATCACGCTGTCGCCGTCTTCTAAGCGTACCAGAGCTTCATACTTGCGTATCTGCTTGCTGCGCGTATCGACGATGGGTTGAAAATACGCCTTGATTCCGTCGTTTTCCGCTGCGTCCTTGATTGTAAGGGCTATATCGATATTGTCGCGGTTTTCTTTGCTTCTATCCATACTGCCCTCATAAATCTTAACCTTTTGACCGAAGGTTTCGTGCAGACTCTTGATACACTGCTGGGCGTTGATCAGGTGGGGTTCTTTGGTCGCGATACCGACATTGACGGTGATTGGCACCTTGACATCTTCAAAATACACCGGTACGTCTTCAAGCCTGTGAATCGCTTTATCCGCGATTTCGTGCAGGTAGGTTTCATCCTTGTCAAAAAAGACCAGACCAAACTGATCGGCCCCCACCCGAAACAGCCTGGCATCGTGAAAAAGGGAACTGAAATGCTGCAGCGAAGCGGCGACCTCTTGCAAAACATGGTCGCCGACCTTGGTACCGAAGATATTATTGATCGTACTAAAGCCGATCAGATCCAGCAGTACCAGCTGCATCTTTGTATTTTTCTTAGCGATGTCGTTGACAAAACTGGAACGGTTGGGCAGTCCCGTCAGCGGATCGGTTGTGAGGGATTTTTCGTAATCTTTCTGCAGCCGCAGTATGGTCGCTTTTTCCTTTTCGGTTACAAAGATAAAATACAAAATCACCGCCAGAGCGATCAGCGAAGCCAGTACGATAAAAAGCACCTGGTAATCGTAAAAACGCTTGTGCCGCAGGCTTTCGGCGTTAAAAACTTCAATAACCTCATCGACCAGATCAAGCTGGGTCCCTGAAGTGACCTTCTGCGTGATCTGAATATAGCGGGGAAACTCTTGAATCAAAAGCTTGGTATGAACGCGTAACAATCGGACAAAACGCTTTTTCTGGCTGTCTTGAAAGGTAAAATCCTGCAATCTTTCCAGCCGGCTTTTGGCGGCGACGGGATCATAATCAAGCGTATTGGAAACATTGTAAAAATAGCCCACCAGTGCCATCACCTCATCGGCAAATTCGCGTTTATACTCTGAAAGTTTATAAATCCTGGTTGAAAGGTACGAAAGCGAATTCTTGACTTTGGCGTTTTTTTGCATCAGCAAAGTCACATCTTTTTCTTTTTGGTCAATAGAGATTTGAAGCTGTTGCAACATCGCAACGGTCTGTTCATAGCCGCTTTTGTTTTGAAGCCTTTGTAAAAGCTGTTTTTCCAGCGCGTCCAAACGGGCAAAATCCTCATTGATCGTGTCATTATTATAGTATTGAAACAGTACGCTTTGGGATATGCTGTAGTTTAAATGCAACAACCTGTCTTTGAGCGATTTTAACTGGGTGATTCTTTCGTTGTGATTGCTGAAATAGCGGTCATACGAGTTTTTATACATATAGTTCCACACGATAGTGGCGATAAACAACCCGGCCACCAGAGCGATTTTGACCGTTTTACTCATCCTCGCTCCATGTCTGCGGAATTTTTCCCGTCAACGTTTGTAAAAACGCTTCAAGCTGTTCTATCTCCGCAGCATTCAAATCCGATCCGAGATTGTGGTATCCCATGAGCTTGATCGCCTTGGAAAGATCATCCACGCTGCCGTCATGAAAATAGGGTCCGGTTTTAGCCACATTCCGAAGCGAGGGAACACGGACCCGGTCAAGCTGTGACGTATTGGAATCACGGGTGGGAATGACGGTGCCAAAACGCTGCATCGAGTTGCCTCCCAGGTTTTTACCGTTGTGACAGCTGACACAGCCGTAACTTTTAAACACTTCCAGTCCCGCCTGTTCTTTGGGGCCAAGCGACACTTCACCCTGCAGATAGCGGTCAAATTTGGAAGGCGTGACCAGGGTTTTTTCAAACGCCACCAGCGCATCTTTGACCAGATCGTAAGTGGGTTTTGTGCCGTAAACCTTTTCAAACAGCCTGCTGTACTGACTGTTTTCCTGTAGTTTTCGCGTAATCATCGCTTCTGAGGCGGCCATTTCAAAATCGGTGGTAACGGGCCGGTCAATCTGTTCGTACAAACTCTTGACCGAACCGTCCCAGTGGTTGCGGTAATTAAATCTGCTGTTAAAAACAGTCGGGGTATTAAACCGCCCTTTTTTTTCATCCACGCCGGTAGAAACCCTCTTGGTATCGGCTCCGTAGCGAAAGTGGCAGCTGGCGCAGGAGACGGTATTGTCTTTTGAAAGGATGGGATCAAAAAACAGCTTTCTGCCAAGGGCCACTTTGTCCCTGTCGTACTCTTTGACCGCTTCTACGGGTTCAAAAAAAGAGATGTTTTGTGCCCATACCAAAGAATACAGTATACAAACAAAGAACAGACTCCGCATCCTCACTCCTGATTAATCTTAAATAATGTACAATTATACTATGATAAGCTTCTTTTTCATAGCCCTTTTGCTGGCTTTAAGCCCGGGCCCGGACAATATGTATATCATTACCCAGTCCATGCAGCGGGGCAAAGCCGCCGGATTTGTTTTGACCGCGGGTCTTTGCAGCGGCCTTGTGATCCACACGCTGGGGGCCGCTTTCGGTATCAGCGCGCTGTTTTTAGCCTCCCCGGGAGCACTTCTGGCCCTGAAAGTGTTTGGCGCCTCCTACCTGCTGTACCTTGCTTATCTGCTTGCAGGGGCCAAACCCCGCAACATGTCGCAAAAAACCTCTTTGCGCCCGCTTGGAAAGCTTTATCTCCAAGGCGTCGTGATGAATCTGAGCAATCCCAAGGTGCTGCTGTTTTTTCTGGCGTTTTTGCCCCAGTTTATCGACCCGGCCCAAAGCGTTATCCTCCAGGGCATAACCTACGGCCTGCTCTTTATCGCCGCCACGGCGGTCGTATTTGCGTCACTGGCGTATTTTGCGGATTTCATGGCCGCTTTTTTACGCAGCAAACGCTTTTTTAAGATACTGAACCTTTCTACCGCGGCCATCTTTGTCACCCTTGCGGTGCTGCTGTTTTTTTAAGACGAAACAACCGCATCAAGCAGCCCAAACAGTTCGTCGCTGTATTTTTCCATCTGCTCAAAATTTTCAAGCAGGGTTTGCGGATGTCTCGCAATCCCCTCTTTTGCGATCAAATCCAGATTGGCACGGGTATAGCTGTGGACCAGCCTGTGAATCTTGTCAATCTTTTCAAACTCGGGCAGATGCCCAAAAGTCTCTTTGCCGCTGCCGTAATACCAGCGGCCCAGTTCACATGAGGTGTGATCGGGCAGGTTGGCTTTTTCATTTTCGTGCAGCACGTGCGAATACGCGTTGGTTTTATACGCGATATGATCGATCTTCATCAATGTCGAAAGATTGATATTTTCGATATTTTTGGATTCATCGGCGTTGGCCACGGCGTCTTTGTTAAAGGTTTCAAAGGAATCCTCAAACGCATCGATTCCCTCCCGTACTTCCGAGGCAAGCTCGCTGATGCTGCGCGAACTGTCCTGGATATTGCCGGCATCCTGGGTAAGAGTTTGAATAGTAATATTGATCTCCCCGGTAGCCTTGGCCGTGCTGCCTGCAAGCTTTTTGACCTCATCGGCAACAACGGCAAACCCGCGGCCGCTCTCTCCGGCTCTGGCGGCTTCAATCGCGGCATTGAGCGCGAGCATATCGGTTTGTTCGGCGATATCTTTGATCATTGCCACCACGTCAGTGACCTCCTGCGTGCGCTGGCTGAGTGTCTGGATAGAATCATCGGTTTGCGTGATCTGATCGGTGAGTTTTTCAATCGCTTCGTGCAGGTTTTTGGTTTGATTCAGGCTGTATTGTGAGTGTTTTGCCGCGTTATCGGAACTTTTAGCAATCGTTTGCACATGCGACAAACTGTCGTTGATAGCAGTTTGGATGCGCTGCAAATTTCCCTGAATACCGCCGCCGAGTTTATTGAACTCTTCGCTGAGATACCCTTTTTGGCTGCTTTTGTTTGCCTCAATGACTGCCTGGACCCCCTGTTTGATATATGCTGCGTTATCCTGAAATCCGCCCTTTAACCCCTCGCTGCGCATATTCCTGTACGTGTGCCCCTGCCCGGCTTTTTGGATAGAGGTTTTGCTTTCGCGCATAAACGCTTCGGTTTGATCAAGCATCTGGTTAACCGCTATACAGACTTCCCCCAGCGGATCGTTTTTTTTCACCCCCGTAATCCGGGGTTCGAGTCTGCCTTCTCCTGCGGCTTGAACGACTTCCAAAAGTTTTTCGTATAATGCGTGATCGCATTTGATGCTTTTCTTATTTCTCAACATTTTCCGTCCCCTGATTAAACAGATATTAAAGTAAAATTTTACCACCAAACAGCAAAAAAACAACTTACCGCGCCAAGGCTGTATTTAAGAGGATTTTGGATATATTAACTGTAGTAAAATTTATACAACTAAGAAGAGAATATGATGACTATTGATATCGATTTAGATCAAAATCCCTACACTATTTATCTGCAACCGCTGCAAAAACTCTGTTTTGACAGAAAGGTGGCCGTCGTAACCAACCCGACCGTCTCGGGGCTTTGGCTGCAAAGTCTGCTGCAAAGCCTGCAGGCAAAGCAGTGTCATATCATTACCGTAAGAGACGGCGAAGAGTATAAAAACATGACAACGGCAGAGTATATTTTGGATAATATGTTTGATGCCAACCTTGACCGCAATTCGTTATTGATCGCCTTTGGCGGGGGAGTGATCGGGGATATGACGGGTTTTTGCGCTTCTGTCTTTCAGCGGGGGATCGATTTTGTTCAAATCCCCACGACGCTTTTAAGCCAGGTCGATGCCAGCGTGGGCGGCAAAACGGGGATCAACAATGCCCACGGCAAAAATCTTGTGGGCAGTTTCCACCAGCCAAAAGCCGTTCATATCGATACGCGGTTTTTAACCACCCTGCCCAAAAGAGAGTTCAGTGCCGGCGTCGCCGAAATCATCAAAATGGCGGTCATGTTCGATAGCGATTTTTTCACATGGCTTGAAACAGCCGACCTCCACGATGAAAACAACCTGCAATACGCCATCAGGCGCGCGGTGGAACTCAAGGCCCAGGTCGTTGCCGGAGATGAGAGGGAAAAAGGAGTGCGCGCGGTACTGAACTACGGCCACACTTTCGGCCACGTGATCGAAAACGAAACCGGTTACAGCACCTATCTGCACGGCGAAGCCGTGGGCATCGGCATGGTGATGGCAAACGCGCTGGCGTGCAGGCTGGATATGTTCAGTACAGACCAAAGCCGGCGGGTTACGGAGCTGCTGCAAAAATACGGTATTCCGACCGCGTACAGTATCAAAGATACAAACCGTTTTTACCAGCGCTTTTTTTACGATAAAAAAAGTCAGGATACAAACTTGAAATTCATCCTGCCAAAAGCCATAGGCGATTACGCCATCGTCCAAAATCCCCCAAAAAAGACCGTAATGCGTGTACTGGAGGATTTTTTGAAGGAGGATACACATTGTTAAAAGCCGTTGTCTTTTTATTCCTTGCCTGTCTGCTGCAGGCAGCAGAACAAAACAGTTCTCTGCAGCTGCAGGATTCTCTGAGCCAGTCGGAGTACAACACCCTTGTCAAAGAAAAACAGGCACTTGAAAGCAGACTGGGCGAGGATAATATCTTTCGCAAGATTTACAGCAATTACGAAACTTACAACAGGCTGCAGTCGCGGCTGGAAAGAATCAGGCAGGATTTACGGGAAGCCCCAAAAGATACCGCCAAACACGCGCAGCTGTTGGAACAAAAAGAACTGCTGGAGGGACAAACCAAACTCCTTCAGGAATACGCCAAAAACCCTTTTCACAAGCTCATTCAGCCAAAAGAGATCGAAAACAAACTTGAAATCACCAATCCCTTTTCCATTATTACCGCCCTTTCTTACCTCAAACAGTTAGAAAGCGAGAAAGAAAGTTATATCAACCGCTATGAAAACCTCAGATCACTCATAAAAGCGCTGAAAGAAAAGGTGGAAATTTTGCACCGGCTTGCCATCAGAGACACCCGCTATCTCAGTGAAGCCGGAGAGCTTAAAGATGAGATCGATACGTACAACCAGCTGCTTAAAACCTATACGATCACCAAAGACGTTTATCTAAAAGAGCTTTCCGAGCGTACCATCGAGATAGAAAAAGAGGTCCAGCAAGAGTTTGAGCGCCTGGTGGTACTGCTTTTGATTCTGCTTGGCATCTATATTATCGTGGCACTGATCAAACAGGCGATGAAACGCTATATCAGTGATAACGAGCGTTTTTACCTGGCGAATAAATCGATCAATTTCACCCTCTTTACCATCATCGTCATCGTTATTGCCTTTCGCTATATCGAAAACGTTTCCCATATCGTCACCTTTTTAGGCTTTGCCTCGGCCGGGATCGCCATTGCGATGAAAGACTGGTTTATGAGTATTTTCGGCTGGCTGGTTATCGTCTTTGGCGGTTCTGTCCACGTAGGCGACCGTATCAAGGTCAAAAAAGACGGACTTGTATATGTCGGCGACGTGATCGATCTGTCTGTCTTTCGCATGACGCTGCACGAGGATATTACACTGACAACATACCTTGAAAACAGGCGTTCGGGCCGGATCATCTTCGTACCCAACCACTATATTTTCACCTCCCTCATCGCCAATTACGCCCACTCGGGCATGAAAACGGTATGGGACGGGATCGATTTTACGGTGACGTTTGATTCCAATATCAACAAATCAACCATCCTTGCCAAAGAGATCGCCAAGCGTTACGCCAAAGGCTATACCAACATCAGCCGCACCCAGCTGAATAAACTGCGATCAAAATACCACCTCAAAAACACCAACGTCGAACCGCGGGTATTTTCGTTTATCGAAGAAAACGGGGTACGCATCAGTGTATGGTATATGACCAACGCTTTTGCCACGCTGACGCTGCGCAGCAACATCAGCGCCGAAATCGTCGAAACGATCCAGAAAGAAGACGATGTCAATCTGGCATTCCCCACGCAGTCTATTTATCTGGACAAGGATGTACGCAAACCAAAAGATACCATCGAAACGGGCCAAGAGAGAAACAATGTCATCTTGTAAGAAAGTGTTGTACAAAACATTCGGCTGCCGCACCAACCAGTTTGACACCCAGATCATGCGCGCGGGGCTGCAGGAGTATGAAAGCACACAGGATTTGGCCGAAGCCGACGTGGTCGTTATCAACTCCTGTACCGTCACCAACGCCGCAGACGCCAGCGTGCGCAACTTTATCAACAAGGTCCGCAAAAAAAGCAGCGCCCGTATCATCTTCGGCGGCTGCGGGGCGTTTAGCCAGGGTGAAAAACTCTACACCGATGCCAGGGTTGATGCGGTATTTGGCCACAGCACAAAACATAATCTCAAAAGCTTTATAAACGCAGAAAAAGGCTTTGACCTGGGTAATCTGCAAAGCGTGGATGATACACTGGTTACCGATTTTGAGGGCAAAACGCGGGCATTTGTCAAAATCCAGGAAGGGTGTGATTTTGAGTGCAGCTACTGCATCATCCCAAGTGTGCGGGGCGGGGCCAGAAGCCATGACCCGGATCTCATCGCAAAGCAGGTGCAGCTGCTGGCGGACAGGGGATACAAAGAGTTTATTCTCACCGGTACCAACGTCGGCAGTTTCTGCAATGACTCAGGCCACTCCCTGCCGAAGCTGCTTCGACGTCTTGGCGATATAAGAGGCGTCAAACGACTGCGCCTGGGCAGTTTGGAACCAAGTCAGATAGATGAAGCGTTTATAGAACTGCTAAAGGAACCCTGGATGGCAAAGCACTTGCATATAGCCCTGCAGCATACCGATGACGCGATGCTTGAAATCATGCGCCGGCGCAACCGGTTTGTTTCGGATTTGGCACTGTTTGAGCGTTTGGCGGATATGGATATAGCCCTTGGCACCGATTTTATCGTCGGCCATCCGGGGGAAGATGAAAAGCGCTTTGAAAACGCGTACAACCGCCTGCATTCACTGCCGCTGACCCATATCCACTGTTTTTCCTACTCGCCAAAAGAGGGTACGGCATCTGCAAAGATGAAAGACACGGTGGCGGGCAACGTGGCCAAAGAAAGAAACGCAAAGATAAGCCGCCTGATCGCGCAGAAAAATTACGCGTTTCGGCAAGCCCGTCAGAACAATCTGCAGATACTGCTTGAAAAAGGCGGAAAAACGGGGTATAAAGGGTATGATCAGTACTTTAACCCCATCACCGTATACAGTAAACGCGATCTGTCCAATCATTTTATAGAGGTTGATCATGTCAAAACAGAAAAAAACGGAAATTTCAAAACGCTATAAAATCGCCATAGGGGTTTTATCGGCTCTGATAATCATCTTGCTGCTTTTTGCTTTTGCGCGCAACAAAGCTGAACATATCAGCGCGGCAAAAGCAAACACGCTTATAGAACAAAGCATCGTCAGCAAAGCCGTCATCGATACGCATTATATCTACCTCTACAGCAAGGGCCAAAAATATAAAACCGCCAAAACCGGCGTACATACGGCGACACTTAATAAGCAGATCCCAGTCAGCGTCAGCGGGGAGAAAGATTATCTCATCGACGGCTTGATGATTGTAATCATCGTCGCGGCTTTAATCTGGCTGATTCGCAGCATGAGAAAGGACCGCCAGAAGCAGCTGGGCGAATTCCAAAAACGGTTTCAGTTTGCCCAGGAGGGTCCAAGCAGCCAAACCCTGATGCCGCAAAAAAGCGACGTGCGCTTTGATGACGTGGCGGGTATTGACGAAGTCAAAGAGGAGTTGCTGGAGATTATTGATTTTTTAAAACATCCCAGGCGCTACCTGGATTTTGGCGTACGGATGCCCCGGGGCGTTTTGCTTGTGGGCAGCCCGGGTGTGGGCAAAACCATGATCGCCAAAGCCGTGGCAGGTGAAGCGGACGTGCCTTTTTTCTACCAAAGCGGCGCGGCGTTTGTGCAAATCTATGTGGGCATGGGCGCCAAACGGGTCAAGGAGCTGTTTGAAAAAGCCAAATCGATGAGTCCGGCTATTATCTTTATCGACGAAATTGACGCGGTGGGTAAAGCCAGAGGCGGAGCCAGAAACGATGAGCGCGAATCCACGCTTAACCAGCTGCTAACCGAGATGGACGGTTTTGAGGACAGCAGCGAAGTCGTCGTCATCGCCGCGACCAATCAGCTGGGCATGCTGGATGAAGCCCTGCTGCGGCCGGGACGATTTGATAGGCGGGTGCATGTGAGCCTGCCAAACGCGGGCGAGCGAAAAAAGATCGCCAAGCTGTATCTGGCCAACAAGCCAAACTCGGTCGATCTGGACCTGGTGGCCGATTTGACGATCGGCTTTTCTCCCGCCGCACTTTCCTCACTGATCAACGAAGCCGCGCTGCACGCGCTAAAAGAGGGCAAAAAAGCTATCAGTAACGAAGATATCATCAGTGTCAAAGACAAGGTGATCGCCGGCAAGAAAAAGGTTCTTACCCTCAGCAGCGAAGAGAAAAAGATTCAGGCGACTTACCAGGGGGCAAAAGCGTTGGTTGCTTCATGGTTCGAGGTGCATTTTGACAAGATCGGACTGATCAGCGAACATATCAGCGGTATCGAAAAAGAGATCATCAGCAAAAACGAGATGCTTGGCCAGATCAAGGTGCACCTGGCCGGTATCGTAGCAACCAAAGACAGCTACGGCGAAAGCTTTTCCAACGCCAAGGAGGACCTGGCCGCTATCAAGCAAAAAACAGACGCGATGCTGGAAGTATACGGAATGAGCAGCAGTTACGGTTATAACAAGACAAGAGAGCAGCTGCAAATCATCACCGAATGCGAAGAAGAGATCAAAACACTGCTTATAAAGCTCAAACCCGTTCATGAAAAGATTATTGATCACCTTTTGGCACACGAATTTATCACCGACATGCGTATCAAGGAGATAGAAAGTGAAGTTTTTTAGCGGCTTTTGCCTGCAAAACGAAAAGGAACTTTTTTCTGACTGCCTGCAAGACAATGATTTCACCGTCGCGGGCTTTTCGATGGGGGCCATTGACGCGCTGGAGTATACCCTGCGCGCCACAGAGCGCATCGACCGGCTTATCCTGCTTTCACCCGCGTATTTTTGCGACAAAGATGCGAAGTTCAAAAAAACCCAGCTGCTTTTTTTCAAAAAGAATCCGCAAAACTATATCCAAAACTTTTTGCAAAACGCCGCGTATCCTAGCGATGCGGATGTAAACGCATACGCCAAAGAGGGAAGCCGGGATCAGCTTCAAAAACTACTGGAATATGACTGGAGCGCTTTAAAGCAGTTAGATACCAATATCTGCCTGGAAGTTCACCTGGGCGCAAAAGACAGAATCATCGACGCTTACAGCGCCCATGACTTTTTCAAACATTACGCCCAAAGTTTTTTATACAAACCCTACGGCCACTTACTGCGTTAAATAGCGCCTGTTGTCTTGGGTTGTGATATAAGGCAGCGTGTCGAGGTACTCCAGCAGCGCGATGATATATTTTCGGCTAAATCCAAGACGGGCTTTGGCTTTTTGGACATCGATATAGCCCTCTTTTTCAATAATACTTTTCATCACTTCCCGGGCTTCGTGCAGATTGTCGGTCGTGATAAAATAGTTGTGAGCCAGGCGCTTGACCTTTTGGGCGCTGCAAAGTTTTTTAAAGATCGCGTCCCCGCTTTTTCGGTCCAGATCCAGCTGCTCATACATATTATACGGCGCTTTCGGCGTCAGCTTTGATTCCTGCAAAAGCTCATAGATGCGTTGTTGCATCATATCCTCAACCTGCTGTTTTTGCACCCCTGTTTTTGTATACAAACCGTTTTCAAAACGCACGATCCCCTCTGTTTGCATCTGCCCCAGCACATATTGAGCCAACACCGGCGAAACCCAGTTGTAGCGGGTTGCGACAAACTTGGCCGAAGTCAGGGCGTAGGGGTTTTTTTCATACAGCCGCTCAAGGCTTTGGCGCAGATACGATACGCTCTGGTTTGGATACACGACCAGTCCCTGCTCATCGACAAACAGATCCTCATACGATTGCACCTGCAAAAGCGCCCGGTCGTGGTTTAACCCAAAACGCTGCAGTGAACTGACCAGCCCGAAACCTTTTTTATGCACCCGCGTCAGCAGGGTAAACGCCTTTTTAAAATCATCTTTTTGCAGATACTCCATCAACTCTATACGCTGCGCCTTTTTCATCGGATCGGCGATTGGATTGAGCACCTGCCCGCCGCCGATGGTTTCTGCGTTTTGGCGCAGGATAAAACGGTCTTTAAAGACGCTGAATACGGGCGCGTCGGTTACGAGGGTGGCAAAACACGAAAGCCCCTGCTGCTGCAACAGCAGCACCTTTGCGTTGTATTTTTGTGACCCCATAAACAGTTGGACGTTTTTATTGTGTACAGCCGTTTGTATATCAAGCAGGCCAAGATGCACATCGATGGTTTTAAACCCCCGCAAAAAACCCTTGTTTGAAAGCTGCATCCCCCGCCCGAGCGATTTGGTATCGATCCCGCTGAGATTGAGTGCGGCCCTGCTGCCCGTACCGATGCTGTCAGCGCTTTCATTCTGGGTTTGGATCGCTTTGACTTGCACCTTTTTTTGGTTTTCGCACACAAAGATTTGTTCTTTTTGTTTCACCTGCCCGCTCAAAACCGTCCCCGTTACCACCGTCCCGCTTCCTTTGACGCTGAAAACACGGTCGATGTAGTAGCGAAAAAAGCCGTAATCAGGACGCTTTGGCTTTTGCAGAGAAAAAAGCGTCTTTTTTAGCTGCACAATACTTTCATGATCATGGGTGGAACATACATGCATACTTTCTATATCCAGTCCTATCTGCGCAAAAAGCTGATCGGTTTGGGTTCTAACCTCTTGTATTTTCTGCGGGCTTGCCAAGTCGCTTTTGCTTAAAACGACGATAAAACGCTCTAAGCCAAGCAGACGGCAGATTTGCAAGTGTTCTCTGGTCTGGGGCATGATCCCCTCGGCGGCACTGATAACAAACAGCACCGCATCTAATGAAAAAGATCCCGCGATCATGTTTTTGACCAGATCCTCGTGACCGGGAACATCGATAAAGCTGACGCGTTTGCCCTCTTGTTTTACGTGGACAAAAGATAGATCGATCGTAATACCCCGCTGCTTTTCCTGCGGCGTGCTGTCGCCCAAAACGCCGCTGAGAGCTTCGATCAAAGCCGTTTTGCCGTGATCGATATGACCGGCGGTACCGATAAGCAGGTTATCCATTGCCCTATCCAAGCGTAACCGTATTATCTGAAGCAATCAGGGTTTCAAGCGTTTGCAACGCATTGCCCGCACTGCCTGCGCGCAGGTTTTGGTCCAAACCGTAATGCTGCAGGCACAATCCGCAGCTGACAATCTCTACGCCGGCTTTTTCAAGTTCTTGCAGGGTTGCAATGATCTCTTCATCATCTCCGGCGCTGAGCTTGACGCCCTCATTGATAAAAAAGATGCTTTTTGGCAGTGACTGGGCACTTGGCAGTGCGCTCAAAAACCCTTTGGCCAGCTTGGCGCCCAGCTGCCTGTCGCTGCCGATGGTGTCGGAGGTAAAAAGCAGCGTTTTTTGCGCACTGTCGATACTGCAATCAACCTCTGCATCTGCAGCATCACTGTTTGGCTTGATCGTAAAAACAAATTCCTCCCCCTCCTGGATAAGGGAATACTCGCTGTGGCTGGAAATAAGAAACTTGGTGATATTATCTTTGGCAATTGCTGAATCGGTGACAATTTCAAAAGCTTTTTCATTTTGTTCCAGGGCGTCTTTGGTGGTAATCACGGGCTGAGGACAGGGCAATCCTTTTACGTCGTATCGTTTCATATCTTCTCCTTCAATACGTTTGCTATCGTTTCAAATTCGCTTTGATAAATAGTGCGAACATCTAAGATGACTTGTTCATTTTCAATACGGGCGATGATATTGTTTGCCCGAAGCTGTTTTTCCAACCTTTTGGGATCACCGCCGATGGCGACACCGTAACCGGTAAAAGCAACGTTTGGCATCGACCCGCCGCCGGAATAATTGCGCGTTTGCACGACTTTGGCATCGCAAAAAGCTTCTACGAGACGCTGCAGCTTTTGGGCGTTTTGGCGCAGCTGCGAATCGGTGGTTTCAAGCATCGCGTTTGTGGGCAGCTGCGCATGGCTTTGCAGCAGGTAAGTTTTCAAGGCGTGTTCAACAAGGGCGATGGTGACCTTATCAGCCCGCAGCATCCGAAGCATCTGGTTGCTTTTGAGTCTGTTCATCAACTCTTTTTTTGCCAGAATCAGGCCGCCCTGAACGCTTCCCATGAGTTTGTCGCTGCTAAAACTGATCAGATCCAGCCCGCTTTGACATACCTGCTGGAGGGTTTTTTCTTTTGTATTCACCGCCAGCGGCGAGAGCATCGCACTGCCAAGATCATAATAACTCAACAGCCCCTTTTCTTTGGCAAGGCGGGCAATTTCTTCTATACCCGCTTCTTCGAAAAAGCCCTCAATAGAAAAGTTTGAACGGTGAACCTTCATCAACATCGCGCTTTGTTCAGTGATGGCTTCTTCATAATCGCGTATCCGGGTTTTATTGGTCGTTCCCACCTCCTGCAGATGCGTTGCTGCGTTTTTCATCACTTCAGGCACACGAAAACCTCCGCCGATTTCAACCAGTTCGGACCGGCTGACGATCGTAGCAGCGTTTTTGGCAAAGGTGTTTAAGATCAGATACACCGCCGCGGCGTTATTATTGACCAGCAGCACTTCATACTCTTCAAAAAGATATTTGCCAAGCGCACTGAGATGGCTGTAGCGATCGCCCCGGCATCCTTTTTCAAGGTCGTATTCAAGGTTGCAATACCCCAAAGCGATCTTTCGGGCGTGCTCAAACGCGTCACTGTCTATTGCCGAACGCCCCAGGTTGGTATGTACCGTAATGCCAGTGGCGTTGATAACGGGCTGCAGGGACCCCTTTTGGATTGTCTCATACTCGTCAATGATCTCTTCAATCAGCTTCTTCGTATCCACTGCGTTGCACTTTTTGTCTTTGATCCTCATTCGCCACGACCCGACGACATGCGCCGCGATCTTTGCAAGCAGGCTTTGTTCAAAACCTGCCAGCCTTGGATCACGCAAAAGTTTGTCAATCTGTGGTAATTGTCTCAGTACCGTCTGCATCAGCTGCCTTTAAACCTTTTATCGGTAAAATAAATTTAACTTTTTTGGAGAGTATGTGTACCTGGTGGGCACCTCGGGCTTCAAACCCGCAGTTTGAAATAGTGGTATTTCAATGGTAGGTTCGATTCCTGCACTCTCTCGCCACTTACCGCACATACAACGCCTTTGGGCCTCTTGGCACCACCTGTGCTATCTGTTTTGCCTCAAACACCCCTTTTTCATTGATACGATCGATCAAAGCAGCACTGTTTTGCTTTTTCACGGCTATGAGCAACCCGCCTGAAGTCTGCGCGTCACACAACGCCGTTAACAAATCATCATCGACACCGGCAACGTCCATTTTATCCTCCAGGAAGGTTTTGTTTCTATGGCTTCCCGCCGCGACGATACCCATAGAAGCCAATTCTAAAACTTCGGGCAAAATATCTGGCGCCCGGGCGTCAACTTCTATACTGATTGAGCGGTTGCACATCTCATACAGATGCCCAAGCAGTCCAAAGCCCGTGACATCGGTCATCGCGCTGGCTTTGCATTCGCATGCGGCAAAACTGGGCCGGGCATTGAGCGTACCCATGACGCGGCTGACCTCTTTTGTTGCCGAGGCTGAGGCCATCTGCGCTTTGATCGCTGTGGATAGGATGCCGCTGCCAAGGGGTTTGGTCAAAACAATCACATCACCGGGCCGGGCGGTATTATTGCGGATGATCGCATCCGGATGCACGGTCCCGGTGACGCTGAGGCCGTATTTCATCTCTGTATCTTCGATGGTATGGCCGCCTACGATCGCCGCACCCGCTTTGGCGGCGGTATCCATGCCACCTTGCAAAATCGCTTCCAGCGTCTCCCTGCCAAAGTGGCATGAATCAAACATCACCAGATTCAGCGCACTCATGGGCCGCGCGCCCATAGCGTAGACATCACTGAGCGAATTTGCCGCGGCAATTTGGCCGTAGGTATAGGCATCATCAACAACGGGGGTGATAAAATCAGCCGTCTGGACAATAGAAAGGTCTGCGGAGTGTCTGTACACTCCCGCATCATCGTTGTGGTCAAAACCTACCAGCACGTTTTTATCTTTATGCGTCGGCAGCGTGCGAAACACTTTTGTAAGATCACCCGGACCCAGTTTCGCCGCTCAGCCTGCTGCTTTGACAAACGCGCTTAATCGGTTTTGTTCGTTATCATTTTCTTTGATACTACCTCTCCTTCATATCCTGTTTGCTTGATCGCTTCCAGGATGGTTTTGCTATCGGTTTGGTCATTATAAAGCACACGCGCTGTTTTCGTGTTAAGCTTTACGCCGGCACTTTGCACCCCCGAAACCTCGGTGATCGCTTTTTTGATACTGATCGTACAAAGCGGGCAGTGCATCTTTGGCACCTTGATCAACACTTCCTGCCCTGCGGCTGCAAAAATACACACTGTACACAGGATAACAATATGACGCATCACGCCTCCTTAGACAAAAAAGACCGCGACTTCGGGATAGACAAGCAATCCTAAAACCAATACAAATACCCCGGCCAGCCACCATTTGGCTTTGCCGCCGCTGCAGCGCAACTGTCTGCGACGTGCATACAGTGCCAGCGCAAAAAGTCCCACCGCCAGCAGCGCCAGCGGCAGCCGCAAAAACGCAAACGAACTCAATACGCTCATCCAGCCAAAGGATACCCCAAAAAAGACAAACAGCAGCGGGGGCAGGCAGCACGCGGTGGATAAAAACGAACTCACCACCGCCGCGACAAGGGTGACATTGTGTTTCACACCCTGATCTCTTTCGTACGGTAACTGTACCCGAATGCACCGGGCTTATAATAATTAAGCACATCCTCCCCGACTTCGGCGTAGGGGTAGTTGAGCATATTCAGCGGATACTGGGCGGGCTTGGGATCAAGGATGAAATCTCTGGCATAATTAAACGCGATCCAATTCATCTCCCAATTGCCAAAAAAGTACTCTTTGACCGCCTGCAATCTTTCACTGTCATCTTTTAAGCCCTCCTGCAGCTGCACTTTGGTCACATCGGCGGGATCACAGGGAATCCATCCGCAGCCGTTAAGATAAACCTGGGCCCGGCAGTGCTGCCAGGTGGTGTTTTGAGCCACGCCGTTGGCATCCGCGCTGCCGCAGGAATCGCTGATGCGCGACTGCCCCGCCCGCAGGCCAAACACTTCCCTGGCCGGAATCCCCGCGTTTCGCACAAGAGCGACGAAAACGGAACTGATATCGGTACATTTGCCCCCAAAAGCTTTTTCGCGAAGCACCCGCCGGGCATCACCCAAACCACACCCTATAACATCGGGATCTCTGTACATGTTTGCAACCGTCCAGTCGTAAATGGCGCGCACCTTTTGCAGCGGCGTCATATCCGGTGTAATAATCTCAGCCACGTACTCTTGCAAAAAGCTGGAGACGGGAACATGGGGCGTTCCTTTCAAAAAGGTTTGCACCTCTTTTGGAAACTGCATACTGTTTTTGGCCGCATCCAGATTCGCACTGACCTGCGTCATGGCCACGTCATACTCTAAACGCAGTTTATTTTCTTGGCTTCGGGGTTCAAACTCGGCATAGAGCAGTTTTGTATTATAGGGATTATCGTAACTGATATAGGCCTTATCAAAACTGCCTTCATAGGAAAGTTTTACGGGTTGGTGATAGGGGGCGTTCATGGGAAGGGGAACCCAAAGTCGGGTTTTTTTATCCGCTTTTGGAAGCGTGAACGTGTTGGTTACCGAAAAGATTCTGCTTTTATCGGTAATACCAAAAGCAGAATTTTCCTGCTTTGCCTGCATCCAGACTGGAAGCGCGGCTGTTGCGGCATACAACGCCGCGGACGTTTTTAAAAATTGTCTTCTTTGCATTGTTATCTCCAAATATACTATTTGGCCGCAAATTTGTATGAACACTTCTATGTTGCAGAATGTTCTGTAGCTTGAACCTCAAGCACTGCAAACCAGTTCTGACAGTATAGCATAAAAAGGTTAAATATTTTTTACCTTTTACTCGACAATTGTATCAAGCCACGCCTGCGCTTCTTTGACGCTGTCAAACTTTTTGGATTTAGCCACCTGATCTTTACCCTCAAAAAATTTAACGCGTACGCCGCTTTTTTCATCATCGATCTTGGTTCTTGTAATTTTACTGAGATTGAGTTTTACCCGTTCGTTGAGATTGACAAACATTCTTTCTCCTTTTTTCAATTATTATAGCACAACTTCAGCGCATACGGTTGGTGATAAAGCGAACGACGACAAAAACCAAAATAGAAAAACCTATGATCACGGCTGCCACCGGAGCGGAAAAGGAAAGTCCAAAAGAGGTGAAACGGTCAAAGATAAGCACCGGCGTTGTCATTGGGTGATACACCAGGATCACGACGGCTCCAAACTCGCCAAGCCCTCTGCTCCACATCATCAAAGCGCCGTTGATGATATCTTTTTTCGCATTGGCCACCGATATTTTCAAAAATACCGACAACTGTCCGGCCCCCAGTGTTCTGGCCACTTTTTCCAGGCTTGGATCGACTTTGCGAAAACCGTCTTTGGCACTGTTGATCAAAAAAGGAGCAGACAGAAACATCATCGCTATCATAATGCCATACTCCGTTCCCACAAACTCAATTCCAAAAAAGGAAAAAAACTCGCCCAGATACGAATCCCCAAAGGTGGTCAAAAGCGCGATACCTGCGGCGGTATGGGGTATCATAACGGGGATATCGATAAGGGACTCTACAATACTTTTGCCCAAAAAATCAAAGCGGGCCAGCACGTAGGCAAGCGGCAACCCCGTAAAAAGCACAAATACCATCGCGTAGGCTGAAACCTTCATCGTTAAAATAATAGAATCGATCACTTCCCCGTCTTGCAACGTATCGATAAATTTTTCACCGCTAAGACTAAAAAACATATTTAAAATCGGAAGCGTTAAAAATGACAGAATGATACCGCCAAAAAGAAGAAAAATTCCTACAAATTTTCGCTCATGCATCACGTTTGCCTTTATAAAAATGCTACGTCAGCGCGGTTAAAGCCGATGTAGACACTGTTTTGATCTTTGGTATAGCACCCGTCGTACTCACGGTTTAAAATCTTGATAAAAAAGACATTCTCAGCAACGCGCACAAAAAGTTTGTAATGATCGACAATACCCATGCATTGTTCCATTACCCCTTTAAAAATATACTCACAGGATAAATTATCGCTTTTTGAAACCCGTATGACGTTGGGATCGATGGTAAAGCATCCACGCTCCCCAAGCAGACCTGCGTCAAATATATTTTTAAAGCCTAAAAACTGCGCGATTTCAATGCTTGCGGGGTTGTTTAAAACCTCTTTGGCCCGGCCCACCTGCCGGATGCGGCCTTGAATGATAATGGCGATGGTATCGGCTAAAAAAGACGCTTCACGGAAGTTGTGCGTCACATGGATGGTGGTCAAATCAAACCGCTGGTGGATATCTTTAAGGCTTTTCATAATCGCGTTTCGAAAGGTGGGGTCCACCGCACTGAGCGGCTCATCCAGCAGCAAAAGCTTTGGTTTGGAATACAGCGCCCTGGCCAAAGCCACACGCTGCTTCTCCCCGCCGCTTAAATGATCAATATCCCTGTCAAGCAGTTTTTCAAGGCGCAAAAACTCAACAAGGTCGTCAAAGTTTTCTTTGGCGCCCTCTATCTTTTTATACCGTTTGGCAAAGGTAATATTGTCTTTGACGTTCATATTGGGAAACAGCGCGAAACTTTGATAGACAAAACCAAACTCCCTGTTTTCAACGGCGACTTTTGATATATCGCCGCCCTCAAAATAGATTGTACCTTCGCACGGATGCACTCCCGCAATGGATTCTAACAGCTTTGTTTTGCCGCTGCCGCTTTGTCCAAGAAGGACAAAATACTCGCCGCTGTTGATTGCAAGATTGATATCATCCAGCGCAAAATTGCCGATTTTGCTGCTTATATGGTGCAGCTGCAGTTTTTTCATTGCTTTAAAATTCCTGCGTCGCCGTCGATTTTAGCAGGCTTAATCGCCCCCTGTCCCGCTTCTTGCATGATATTTAAGCCCTTGTCACTGAGAACAAAGTTGACAAACAAAACAGCGCCTTTTTCATTGAGCGGACTTTTGTCGTTTTGGGCGATAGTGATCCCATATACCATCGGGGCGCCGCTGATTGTTCTGTAATTGCCCGGACGTTTGGACTCGATCTTAAAAGAGGCATTTTGATATGTTTCTGCGTACGCATTGCTTTTCAGCGAAATCTCCTGGGGAAGCGTGAAATACTCCAGTCCATGCTGAGCGGCTACGGATTTGTAAATAAAAAGATAATCATACGCTCCCGCTTCAAGCAGACCCAGCAGATCAGTCTCTTTTGGACGTACGATCACACTTTTTTTCTTTTCTTCCCCGACCTGATACGATTGTCCGTAGCCAAACAGTTTTTCAAACAGGTCGGCATGGCCGTAGTACTGTTGTGCAAGCTTGGTCACAAGCATACTTCTGTATCCGCAGGGATCGAGGTTTGGATTGGAATGCCCGATTTCAACGTCATCTTTTAAAAAAATCTCCGGCCAGTTTTGGCTGTTGATCGTATCGGCGTATTTTGAATCTTTTGTATAAGCTATAGCCATTTCGTTGGTGGCAAAATGGGCGTTGAATTTGGAATGTTGCGGCCTTAGGACCTCATCAATCACGGTATAATCCGCACTTGCCATCACATCGGCCGCGCGCCCGATTTCGGATATTTTTCTGGCTGCGGCCACGCTTCCGCTGGCTTCTCTTTTGACATCATATTGCGGATACTCTTTTTCAAACGCTTTTTCTATCTTGGAAAAAGGCACGGCAAGCGAGCCTGCGTGAAAGACGACAATCTCTTCTTTAGCCTGCAGGCTTAAAAAAGCAAACGTTATTATAATCAGTATTTTTTTCATTCATTATCCTTTTTTTGGTTATCTCTGTGTTACTGGCAAAAGGGAAGCACTTTGATATTTTCCCCCTGTGCAACTTGATCCGTATCCGCCGAAGCAATCATAATCGCGTTACTCTGTATCAGCGGCGTCACCATTCCCGAACCGTACGCGTTATCACCAGTTACGGTAAATTTCGATTCCTCCAGGCGCCCCAACACCATATTAACCCGTTTTGGTTTACATCGGAAGCTTTTGGTGTTTTGTGCCTGCACTGCGGTAGTGTTCCACTGGCTGCTGCCGCTGATTTTTTTTATAACCGGCAGGGCTAAAACCAGGGTATTGACAAGCGCGCTTAAGGGATTGCCCGGAAGCGAAATCACAAAACTTTCTTCCATCACGCCCATCATCGTAGGCTTGCCCGGTTTGATATTGATACCGTGAAAAAGCGTATCAAGGCCGTTTTCATCAAAGGCTTCTTTGATAAAATCAGCCTCACCCATCGAAATACCCCCGGTGGTGATGATGACGTCATAGCGCTTTAAGCCTTTGATAAAAGCCACGCTTTCATCCAGATCATCGGGAATGGTTTGGATGTAATCTGCATCAAATCCAGCCTCTTTTAACAGCGCTAACAACCCAAAAGAGTTGCAGTTATAGATTTCATCGGCATCGGCGTTTTCCCACGGTTCTTTGAGTTCGTTGCCCGTTGAAAGCAGTGCGATCTTTAAGGGTCTGTACACTGGTACGTGCGTTATACCCTGTGCAGCCAGCATGGTAACTGAAGGCCAGGAAAGTTTCATCCCCCGTAAAAGCACAGGCTGTCCGCACCCTAGCTCTTCACCTTTGGGCCTGAAGTTGGCCCCGTTTTTGACTGCCTTTACTCGCACGCTTTGTTCATCAAAATCCACCGCGTTTTCAAAAGGAACGACCGCGTTGGCACCTTTTGGCATCTTTGCCCCGGTCATAATCTTATACGCGCTGCCCCGTTGCAGCGTATACTGGGCTTTATCGCCTGCTTTGATGGTACCCGCGATATGTAAAACAGCGTTTTCATCACCGCTGTGCAGGGCAAAGCCGTCCATAGCAGAGTTGTCAAAAGCGGGCAGGTCCTTTATGGCATGAATATCTTTGGCCAATACATGCCCTGTGGCTGATTCAAGCGGCAGGATTTGCGTCTGATTTACAGCTTTGGCCGCCTCAAGTGCCTTATGCCTTGCTTCTTCAAAAGTGACGTAATGCAGTTTTTTCATTGTAATGCCTTTATCATCCGGTAGCGTTTTGCTATGGTTTGTACTACTTTTTCAATTTCACCTTGGCTGTAATCTTTGTCAAAATCGATCACAAACGCCATAGAACACTCTTTGTCGCTGTATCCCATATGAGCAACCGTCTTTGAAGGGCGCGACAGCCCAAGCGAACACCCTTCCCCGTTTGAGATCAAAATATCTTCCAGTGCCAGCGTTTTGATCAGTTCCCGTGCTTTGATATCTTTGAGCCCAAAATGCAGGGTATATGGAAGCGTATTTTGGCTGTCAACGAAGAAAAACAGGTCATTGGCAAACTGTTCTTGAAGTGCCTGCGCAAAATGTTCTTTTGCCTGCACGGTGCCAAGATTTTGCCGCTTTTTGGCATCAAGAGCAGCCTGCAGCGCAGTCAGATCAAGCTGATGCAGCGGCGGTTCGGACAGCGTATCGTTAAAAAGCAAAACACACTGGTTGCCAAATCCGCTGAGTTTGTATACGTCAAAAAACGCAAAATCAGCATATTGAAAATCATCGGTGAAGCTTTGATTGCAAAAGAGTTTGGCACCTGTTTTTTCTTTTACTTTGGCCAGGTCGCAGATAACAAAGGTATCAACCACGCAGGGACTTATAAAAATATAATCCAACTCGGCACGCAACCGGCTTTGCTCAACAAACCCCTCTTTATTCAGCCCGATCCAGACAATCTGCCTGCCAAGTTTTTGCGCCATCTTCGCACCCTCTATCACCGTGTACGTTTCCCCAAGGCTGACCCCTACGGTTCCGGGCAACTCCATCATCAGCATACAAAAGCTTTGAGCATTCATGCTAAAGGTCGCAAAACGTTTGTACCCATACTCTTGTTGTATCTGCTGATACATTCTGTGCAGGTTTTCATTGCTGCTTAACGCATCCGGGCTGAATGCTTTATCACACTCGACATCAATTGGGTTGTATTGCAGGGTATTAAGTTTCATCGCTTGCCTTTAACACTTCTTTGCCTCCTTCATAAAACAGCGCTTTAAAACGTTTTTGCACAAAGGCGTCTGTTTCCTCTTTGAGCTGCCTGTAGCGCCGTATCAACTCTTTTGCCTTGGGCGTAAGCGTCGTGCCGCCGTTTGTTCGGCCCTTGGCCGTAATAACAAGTTCGTCATCGATATACTTTTGCAGTATCTGGATATGATTCCACGCTTTTTTGTAATTCATTCCCGTCTTACGGGCTGCTTCTTTGATCGAACCGTACTGCTGAATATAGTGCAGAATTTCGGTTTTACCGCTGCCAAAGATAAGATTGGCGTTATCATCTTCTATCCACACTTTTGTTTTTATCTGCATCGCTTTTCCTTTAAAAACACCCAAGAGCGCACTTGATCACTTTGACCCCGCTTGCATCCAAACTCCCGCGGATCACTGCCAAATCCAGCTTTTGGCCCATCTTCAACAGCTTGCTGCACGCAATCGTACCCTCAGAGCTTTCTTCCTGAATCCGCCTGCAGACGTTTTCATCAAACGCTTCTTTGGGTAAACCGCCAAAGAGTCCAAGCTGACAATCAATAATCTTGTAATCCCTGTTGTCCTTAGCACTTTTGCCAAGGACTTCCTGACAGCTTCGCTCAGGCATCGATGCGTCCTGCGTGGGTATAAATATTCATCCGCCGGCCCCTGGCAAACCCGATCAGCGTAACCCCGTGGGTATGGGCCGTCTGCACACCCATATACGTAGGCGCTGTACGAGAGACGATTACGGGGACTTTGTGCATTACCGCTTTAACCACCATTTCCGAACTCAGCCGTCCGCTGACAAAAAGGACGGATTTGGTCGTATCAAGGCCTTTGAGTTTGCATTTGCCAACCACCTTGTCTATGGCGTTGTGGCGGCCTATATCCTCAGCGGTAACGGTGGTGCCGCATTGTAGATAGATCATGGCTTTATGCACGCAGCCGGTGAGTTTGTACAGCTCGCTTTCTTGGTAAAACTTTTTGACTTCGCTTAAGATCGTATCAGGGGTGATGAAAAAGCGCGTCTGGTTAAAAGGCACGCTCACTCCCGAAGCGATATTGGCCGTTACGCCGCCGCCGCAGCCACTGACTAAGGTCTTTTCGGTGTAAAGATTGTCCAAAGAGCGCTCATCGATTTTGGCTGTGACATCGATTCGCAACCCCTCCTGGCTGATTGTTATATCTTCAACGTCATCTATTGACCCGATCACGTTTTCACTCATCAAAAAACCAAGGGCGTGGGCGTCCTGGTCGATGGGAATACACATCATCGATATCGCTTTTTGACCGTTGAGATAAACGCTGACTCGCTGTTCATCGATCGTTACATCTTCTACTTCATTGAGTTCATTATCTATAAGTCTGTCTATAATGACAGGTTTTAAGTATTTACTGTTTTCCATGCACACTCTTTATTATGCTGATTTTGCATATTTAAAAATATTAGGCCACCTCTAAAAACCCTGTACGAATCATAGAAGGCAAAGTCGGGGTGAGATTT
>CAYUAC010000015.1:0-25406 GCA_964442515.1 uncultured Campylobacterales bacterium
CGAAGATGCGGGCAAAACCACGGGCAACGACGGCGATAAAAACAGTTTTGTGAATCTGATCGGTTTGGATGAAAGCTACGGCGAAGCCGACAGGCTGGCCCAAAGCATCACCGAGGCGGTAGAAAGCTTTGATCCAAAACTGCAAAACGCGCTTGAAAGCGTGGTCACCAAATATATCAACAGACACAAAGGATAAGAATGAGACAGAAAATGGCAGATACCATACGGTTTTTGAGTGCGGATATGATCCAAAAGGCTTCCAGCGGACACCCGGGAGCGTGTATGGGGCTTGCCGATATCGCCACGGTGCTCAGTGAGCATATGGTCCATAACCCAAAAGATCCAAACTGGCTCAACCGCGACCGGCTGGTCTTTAGCGGCGGCCACGCCACGGGGCTTGTGTATTCGCTGCTGCACCTTTGGGGGTATGATGTGAGTATGGAGGACCTTAAAAACTTCCGCCAGCTGGATTCCAACACTCCCGGCCACCCCGAATACGGCCATACGCCCGGCGTAGAGATCACCACGGGGCCGCTTGGGCAGGGCGTGGCCAGTGCGGTAGGCTTTGCGATGGCGGCAAAATACACCGCGGGCAAGGTCAACAGCGATACGTCCGAGATCATTGACCACAATGTGTACTGCCTCTGCGGCGACGGGGACCTGCAGGAAGGTATCAGCTACGAAGCGTGCTCGCTGGCAGGCCACCAAAACCTGGACAACCTCGTACTTATCTATGATGATAATGAGATCACGATTGAGGGCAAGACCGATCTGGCGTGGAGCGAAGATGTTAAGGGGCGTTTTGAAGCCCAGGGCTGGATGGTGCTTGAAATCGACGGTCACAATTTTGAGCAGATTGACGGTGCGTTTGCTATCGCCAAAGGCGCGGACAAACCGGTGCTGATCAAAGCAGACACGACCATCGCCAAGGGGGCGTGCGAAATGGAAGGCAGCCCCAAAAGCCACGGTGCGCCGCTGGGTGAAGACGAGATCGCGCAGGCCAAGCAAAAAGCCGGCTTTGATCCTAAAAAAAGCTTTCATATCGATGAAGACGTGCTGCTGCGCTTTCGCTGCGCGGTAGAAAAAGGCGAGCTTGCCCAAAAGCAGTGGAACCACCAACTGGGCCAAAGCCCGCTGCTGGAGCAGAATAAAGCCCTGGAAGCACTGACCAAAGCCGACTATACCGACATAGAGTGGCCAAGTTTCAGCGCGGGTGAGAAAGAAGCCACCAGAGGCAGCAACGGTAAGATTCTCAACGCCATATCCAAAGCAACGCCCGCATTTTTGGGCGGCAGCGCGGACCTTGGGCCTTCTAACAAAACCGTCCTGAATGATATGGGTGACTTTCCAAGCGGCAAAAACATCCACTTTGGGATCAAAGAACACGCCATGGCTTCTATCGTCAACGCGATGAATCTGTACGGCCCTTTGAAAGTGTTTAGTTCCACCTTTTTTGTCTTTAGCGACTACCTCAAGCCCGCTGCCAGGATCGCGGCGCTGTCCAATATCCCCCACCACTTTATCTGGACGCACGACAGTATCGGTGTGGGCGAAGACGGCCCGACGCATGAACCTATCGAACAGCTCAGCCAGTTTAGAGCGCTGCCAAACTTTTACAACTTCAGACCCGCTGATGCCAACGAAAACATCGAGTGCTGGAAGGTCGCACTTGGTATGCGCGCGCCCAGTTCGTTCGTACTCAGCCGCCAGGGGCTTGAAGTGCGCGAATACGCGCCGATTGCGGGCAGCGTAAAACAGGGCGCGTACCTGCTGCAAAAGCGTGAGGGAGCGACGATCACGCTGGTAGCCAGCGGCAGCGAAGTGGGCACCGCGGTAGAAGCGGCCAAGCTGCTGGAAGGTGAAGGCATCAAAGCCAACATCGTCAGTGCGCCTTGCTATGACCTGCTTGTTGAACACAGCAGGCAAGAGGTTGATGCGATCATCGATCCGGCAACCAAAAAGATCGCTATCGAAGCGGCAACGGCACAAGAGTGGTACCGCTTCTGCGACCATGTAATCGGTATGGAAAGCTTCGGCGCCAGCGGCCCCGGCGGGGAAGTGTTTGAGAAATTCGGCTTTACGCCCGAAAAGATCGCGCAGAAGGTCAAAGCGCTGTAAAACTTTTTAAAAGCCGGATCTCTTCCGGCTTTTTCCTTCTTCAATATCTCTCATCCGGTATCAAACATACACCATAATATTGATTATATAGTAGATTTTTGGTGATGAGGGTCGTGGTGATGAGGGTCGGACCCTTAATTGCAAATAGTCTCATGTAAAACCTGGCTCGACTTTTACTGTTAAAGATTTTTATAGTTAATATTTTCCTAATTGGATTTAGTCTTTGTTAAACCTTATAAATATGCTACTATTGTTATAAGCATGCATAAAGGAGGCTGTATTATGAAAAAGATTATACTGACAGCAGCGGCGGCATCACTGGCACTGGCAGTGGGTCCGATGAGTTTTGAAGATTTTGACTCCAACAACGACGGTAAGGTTACCCAGGAAGAGTTTACCAAAATGCAGGCGCAAAACATGAGTGAAAACGCCCGTGAAGGTATGCCGATGCGCAACGCGGCAAACGCTCCGTCATTTGCGCAGATGGATCAAGACGGGGACGGGATGATGACCCGTGAAGAGTTTGACTCTCACCGAATGCAGCAGATGCATGAGCGCGGAATGCGCGGACAGGGCAAAGGCTACGGTCAGGGCAGAAACGGCGGAGGCAACGGCGGGCGCTAACAGCCCCGCTTATGTATGATTTCAATCTTGACATCCATTATATTATGACGTATAATAAAAATTAATTATACGACTAAAGGGCCATAATGGGATCTAAAATAACATTGTACACTTGATGAAAAAGATTATAAAAAATATCTTGAGAAGAAACATCTGTGAAAATTCTTCTTGATACCAATGTTGTTTTAGATCTTTTGCTTGAGCGCAGTCCTTTTGTAGCCCAGGCAAAAAATATTTTTGAGACGGTTAAATCTGGGAAAGTTGAGGGATACCTTTGTGCAACGACGCTGACGACAATCTACTATCTTGTCTCCAAACAAGTGATACCCCAAAAAGACACACCATTCACTGCCGGCACCCTAAACCTTTAAGGAGCAACAGATGGCGTTTACCCTTGACAACACCTATCCGGATTTAGGCGAAAACTTTTTCTCTTATGTCACGCCAAAACCGCTTAAAGAGCCTGAAATACTGCTGTTAAACAAACAGCTTCTGGGCAGATTGGATATCGCTGACAGTCATGACCTAGTAGACTATCTCAGCGGCCAAAAACTCTTGGCCAAACCCTATGCTATGGCATATGCCGGGCATCAGTTTGGTCATTTTACCATGCTGGGTGACGGCAGGACTGCAGTGCTTGGCGAGCATATAACCCAAAGCGGCCGAAGGTATGATCTGCAGCTCAAAGGTTCCGGCGTTACGCCCTATTCCAGAGGCGGCGACGGCAGGGCCACGGCAGCGTCGATGCTGCGCGAGTATCTTTTCTGCAGCGCGCTGCACGGCCTTGGGGTTAAAAGCTCCCAAGCCCTTGCGGTGGTGCTTACGGGTAAAAAAGTCTTTCGCGATTACGACGCCAAATCCGGAGCGATTCTGGTGCGGGTGATGCAAAGCCATGTGCGCATCGGTACGTTTGAATACGCCGCCGCGTATCTGGACAGGACGCATCTGCAGCACCTTGCCGATTATGTGATCAACCGTCATTACACAGAGGTTTTAGACACAAGCGGCAACAGATACATCAGCTTTTTTGAAGCGGTGACCGATCGTCTTATAGATATGGTCGTTGACTGGCTTCGGGTAGGGTTTGTGCACGGCGTGATGAATACCGATAATATGTCCATAACGGGCGAAACCTTTGATTACGGGCCGTGCGCGTTTATAAACCGTTACGACCCGGGTGCGGTGTTTAGCTCCATTGACAGGGGCGGACGCTACAGCTTTGGCAACCAAAAGGAGGTACTGCACTGGAATCTGGCCCGCTTTGCTCAGGCGCTGCTGCCTCTAATAGACACAGACGGCAAAAAAGCAACGCAGTCCATGAACGCTATTTTGGCCACCTTTGAAAAGCGCTTTGATAAAAAGTTTTATGCCATGATGCGAAAGAAAGTGGGGCTTGCCCCTGATGCAGCCGGCAATGAGGGCTTGATTGACCGGCTGCTTGGGTGGATGGAGCGCAAAGGCGCGGATTATACCAATACCTTTCTTGCCCTTGCGGACAATCTTGCGCTGCAAGACCCCGTATACGAAGACAGAGATTTTGTAGATATCAAAAGCCAGCTCTTGCAAGCCGGGGCCGACAAAGCACTGATGGCATGCGCCAATCCTTGCGTTATCCCTAGAAACTATCTGGTCGAAGAGGTCATAGAAGCGTATGAGCAAACCGGATCGCTGCTAAAGCTGCAGGCGCTGCTGGATGTTTTGCAAGAGCCCTACAGCTGTAAAAAGCACAATCAACAGTACCAAAAGCCGCCCTCAGCGGAGTTTGACACTCAGTACGCCACCTTTTGCAATACGTAAGATCGCTAAACGATCCGATACACCAGCTCCGTTTTGTTTTGAATAATCTTGATCTCTTCGATTATCAGCCCTTCAATCTCCATCGCTTCCAAGTCTTTGATCGTTTCTATCTGCTCCTGGGCCATGCGCCGAAGCACCGCTCCTCTGTACGCTTTGGCCCAGTGGCTGACGCTTTTGCCGTTTTTGAGAAACTTCATAGTCGTATGAGGCTTGCTTACCTTGTAAAACTTGTCATAAAACCCGGCACGCAGATCCAAAACCTCTTCATCGCCCAGGTATTCATCCATCGCCTGCGTGAAATACTTTTTATAAAATTTCTCCGGGGCCAGGTCGGCAAGCTTCTCTCCCTGTTTGAGTTTGTATTCGGGCAAACCCTCATCGCCTGCCAGTACGGGGCCGAAAAGATTGGAGAAAATAAGCAGGTGGCTGTCTACGTAGCTTTGTGCCTGCTTGTTTAAAGAATCATAATCGAGGTGATCAAAAGCAACCCCGTCATAACGCCGTATCGCTTTCATCGTTGGCGCAGTGAAGAGGTTATGGCTGTAGCGTTTGAGAAGTTCATCTTTTTTGGTTCCAAAAAGACGCTGCAGCTGCTGGTTGGTGGCGTTATCGATATAGTCCTGATAGTGACGTACAAACGTTCTTCTTTTGTCAAAGAGGTGGGGCAAAACAAAGCTGCCGGGACCAAACGGAGCGCCGGTGCCGCCTGGATGTTTGGTTTCGCTGGGAGCAAAAAGTATCTTCATGGCAATTCCTTGTGGGATAAATTTGCACAAATTTTAACAAAATTCAGTCAAAGTGTTGACAACGCATATAAAAAGCGATACAATTTCACCACTAAATTTGATTGCTGGCGTAGCTCAGTTGGTAGAGCAGCTGATTTGTAATCAGCAGGTCGGGGGTTCGAGTCCCTTTGCCAGCTCCATTTTTAGTATCAGTGTTTGTACCAGTACAAGTTCGGTGAGTTACTCAAGCGGTCAACGAGGGCAGACTGTAAATCTGCTGGCTCAGCCTTCGAAGGTTCGAATCCTTCACTCACCACCACGCGGGAATAGCTCAGTTGGCTAGAGCGTCAGCCTTCCAAGCTGAGGGTCGCCGGTTCGAGTCCGGTTTCCCGCTCCATATTATCTGGGAGCTGAAGAGATTACTCCAAATGTTATTTTCTCAAAAGTCTCCATAAGCGTAGCATGTCCCGGATATTAGGCACCCAATACGGTATTAGGCCCAGATAGCTCAGTGGTAGAGCACTTCCTTGGTAAGGAAGAGGTCGGCGGTTCAAGTCCGCTTCTGGGCTCCATTGTGTATAAGTTGCAAAAAGTAAACTTAAACTTTTGGAGTCTAAGAAAAAATTGAGTATATTATGATATAATCACCCGATAAATTTTCGATGGAGGAACAAAATGGCTAAAGAAAAATTTGAGAGAAATAAGCCGCACATTAATGTAGGTACCATCGGTCACGTTGACCACGGTAAAACAACACTGACTGCTGCGATTACTGCAGTTTTGGCTGCAAAAGAAAGCGGTGCTTTCATGGACTACGACGCGATCGATAACGCGCCGGAAGAAAGAGAAAGAGGTATTACAATTGCAACGTCGCACGTTGAGTACGAAACAGAAAAAAGACACTACGCTCACGTTGACTGCCCAGGCCACGCCGATTATGTAAAAAACATGATTACAGGTGCTGCCCAGATGGACGGCGCAATTTTGGTTGTTTCTGCAGCTGATGGTCCAATGCCCCAAACAAGAGAGCACATCCTTCTATCTCGTCAGGTCGGTGTTCCAAGCATCGTTGTATTCCTGAACAAAATGGATATGGTCGATGATGAAGAGCTTGTCGAGCTGGTAGAAATGGAAGTTAGAGAGCTTCTTGAAGAGTATGATTTCCCAGGTGATGATACGCCTATCGTAGCCGGTTCTGCTCTTAAAGCGCTTGAAGAAGCAAAAGAGGGTAACGTCGGTGAATGGGGCGAGAAAATTATTGAACTTATGAATGAGTGCGATAACTACTTCCCGGAGCCTGTAAGAGAAACCGATAAAGATTTCTTGATGCCGATTGAAGATATCTTCTCAATTCCCGGCCGTGGTACGGTTGTTACCGGTAGAGTTGAAAAAGGTACGGTTACAGTCGGTGATGACATTGAAATCGTTGGTATCAAAGATACGCAGAAAACAAAAGTTACCGGCGTTGAAATGTTTAGAAAAGAGATGGAATCAGGTGAAGCCGGTGACAATGTCGGTATCCTGTTAAGAGGTACAAAAAAAGAAGACGTTGAAAGAGGTATGGTTCTTTGTAAGCCAGGCACTATCACTCCTCACACAAAATTTGAGGCAGAGGTATACGTACTGAGCAAAGAAGAGGGCGGCAGACACACTCCATTCTTCGCAGGCTACAGACCACAGTTTTACGTACGTACAACAGACGTAACCGGTGACGTTGAACTGCCAAGTGATGTTGAAATGGTAATGCCCGGTGACAATGTTAAAATGACTGTCACTCTTATCTACCCAATCGCGCTTGAAGACGGTACACGATTTGCAATTAGAGAGGGCGGCAGAACAGTAGGTTCAGGCGTTATCTCAAAAATCATCGAGTAGTCTAAAAAAAGCTAAAGGTAACATAGCGGCGGAAGCAACAGTTTTCGCTGCTATCAAGAAGGGTGCGAAAATATGAGAGAAACGATTCACTTAGCGTGTGAAAAGTGCAAAAGAAGAAACTATCACACCAGTAAGAATAAAAAAAATACGACTGGCAAGATCAGTTTAAAAAAATACTGTAAGTTTTGTAAAGAACATACTGTTCACAAAGAAGCGAAGCTTTAAACCTAAGATAACTTTGATTTTTCAAAGTTATCTTACAGTCATAGGCCAATAGCTCAGTTGGTAGAGCATCGGTCTCCAAAACCGAGTGTCGGGGGTTCGAGTCCCTCTTGGCCTGCCATAAAAAGGTAATTCAATGCAAAAATTCATAAATTATTTTAAACTTTCTAAATTGGAACTTGAAAAAGTCATTTTTCCAACAAAAGAACAGATTAGACAGGCTTACATCGCAGTATTTATTGTTGTTACAATAATTTCACTATTTTTGGCGCTGGTTGATTTTGTGATGTCTTTAGTCGTATCATCAGCAGTATAAAAGGATATTAATGGCACTACAATGGTATGCGATTCAAGCATATGCGGGCAGTGAACAAGCTGTCAAGCGGGGAATCCAGCAGCTTATAGAGGAAAACTCGTTGCAGGAAAAACTCGGTGATATTATTGTTCCAACAGAGGATGTTATTGATATCAAGGACGGTAAGAAAAGAATTACCGAACGCTCGCTCTATCCGGGGTACGTATTTATCAATATCGATCTAGACACGGCATTATGGCAAAAGATTCAATCACTGCCGCGTGTATCGCGCTTTATCGGTGAGCAGAAAAAGCCTACGCCGCTTTCAAAGAAAGATATCGATCTTATACTTGAAAAAGTTAGCAAAAAGTCTGCGCCCAAACCGAAAGTCGAGTATGAAAAAGGTGAGATGGTGCGTATCATCGACGGCCCTTTTGCTAACTTCAATGGTATGGTTGAAGAGTACGATCTCGAACACGGCAAGCTGAAACTCAATGTTTCGATCTTTGGTAGAAATACGCCTGTTGAGATTCAGTACACGCAGGTAGAAAAAATTATATAATCAAATAAAAAGGAAATATGATGGCTAAAAAAGTAGCAGATAAATTCAAATTGATGATACCGGCCGGGCAGGCAAACCCGTCACCACCGGTAGGTCCCGCTTTGGGTCAGCGCGGTATCAACATCATGGAATTTTGTAAAGCGTTTAACGAAAGAACAAAAGAGATGTCGGGCTTTAACATCCCCGTTGAGATCACAGCCTACAGTGACAGAAGTTTCACCTTCATCACCAAGCAGCCTCCGGCAACGGATCTGATCAAAAAAGCTGCGGGTATCAAAAAGGGTACGGACAATCCGATTCAAAACAAGGTTGCAAAAATTTCCAGGGCACAGCTTGACGAAATCGTACAAAAAAAGATTGCAGACCTCAATACTGACGACCCGGAAATGGCGGCGCGCATAATCGCCGGCAGCTGTGAAAGCATGGGCGTAGAAATTGAAGATTAAGACCACTGTTAGTGGGAGCAAAAAACTATTGCGGAGAGATATATGAGTAAAAGAATTGAACAATTAAAAAAAGACGTAGATTTTGAAAAAACGTATACATTAAGCGAAGCGGCACAAACCGCTTCCAAACTGAAAACGGCAAAATTTGACGAAACAGTAGAGTTGGCGTTGAATCTCAACGTTGACCCAAGACACGCAGACCAGATGGTCAGAGGCGCAATCGTCCTGCCAAACGGCACGGGCAAAGACGTCAAGGTTGCCGTACTGGCCAAAGCGGACAAAGCTGACGCTGCAAAAGATGCCGGTGCCGATATCGTAGGCAGTGACGACCTGGTCGAAGATATCCAGGCGGGCAATATCAACTTCGATACGCTGATTGCCACACCCGATATGATGGGTGTAGCCGGTAAAGTCGCAAGAGTACTGGGGCCAAAAGGTCTTATGCCAAATCCTAAAAACGGGACAGTTACGCCCGATGTTGCTAAAGCGGTTAAAGAAGCAAAAGCCGGTAAAGTTGATTTCCGGGTTGACAAAAAAGGCAACATCCATGCCGGAATCGGCAAGGCTAGCTTTGCTACAGACGCTTTAGAAGAAAATTTAACAACACTGATCAGAGAGATCAACAGAAAAAAACCATCTGCGGCTAAGGGTAGATATATGCAAAATGCCGCGTTGTCACTGACAATGAGTCCGGCGATTAAAATCGACACCAGCGAGTTGATGGACGTTAAATAAGCATACAGACGCTTTATCTTAGGCTTAAGAAAACGGGGGCACGGGCTTAATCAGATCAGCTTTTTTCCGAAGCTGTGTGCCCGCAACGCGGGACTGCCCTGTTTGAAGTCGGAAAGGAGTAGAAATGACCAGAATCGAAAAAGAACGTCTTGTCGCGCACTTGAGCGAAGAGTTCGGCGCCGCAAACGGCATCGTTATTGCCAACTATAAAGGCATGACCGTTGAAGAGATGGAAGCGATGCGTAAAATGGCGCGGGAAGCTGACGTAAAAGTACGCGTTCTTAACAACAGACTTTCACTTATCGCGCTTAAAAACGCCGGTAAAGAGGGACTGGATCTTGAAAATACCAATGTTGCCCTGTGGGGCGAAGATTTGGTATCTGTTGCCAAAACAGCCGTCAAATCGGCTGAAGACAGTGAAGACAAGCTAGAGATCAAAGCAGGCCACATCGAAGGCGAAGCGGTAAGCAAAGACGAAATAATCGCGTACTCAAAGCTTCCGGGCCGAGAAGAGTTGCTGGGCATGCTGCTATCCACATGGACTGCGCCGGCCCGCGATCTTGCCGGTGTGCTTAATGCGGTACCGAGCAATTTTGTTACTGTTCTTGATAATATCAGGGACCAAAAAGAATCAGCATAAATAAAAATTACAATAAAAAGGAATCACAATGGCGATTACAAAAGAAGATGTAGTAGAATATATTTCAAACATGTCAGTTCTGGAGCTTTCTGAGCTTGTTAAAGAATTCGAAGAAAAGTTCGGTGTATCTGCACAACCTACAGTTGTAGCAGGCGGCGGCGGAGCTGCTGAAGGCGGCGAAGCAGCCGAAGAGCAGACAGAGTTTGACGTAGTGCTTACGGATGCGGGCGCTAAAAAAATCAACACTATTAAAGTCGTAAGAGCGGTAACAGGCCTTGGTCTCAAAGAAGCGAAAGCGGCAGTTGAAGAACTTCCCCACACACTCAAAGAAGGTGCTGAAAAAGAGGAAGCAGAAGATATCAAAAAACAGATCGAAGAAGCTGGAGCTAAGTGCGAACTTAAGTAATTTTAGTTTCTGTTCAAAGGAGGTTTCTCCTTTGAACGATCCCTACTTGAAACCATTGCACTGCAATCAGCCGATTGTAGCGTGCAATGGTTTTACCATTTTACCCCAAAATAAGGTTATAAACTTATGTTAAATTCACTTTATTCAGGAAACAGACTACGAGTAGATTTTTCTAAAACAGCTCAAGAGATAGAAGTTCCCAATCTTTTGCAACTGCAGCAAAAAAGTTATGATGATTTCTTGATGATCGGCAAGAATGATAAAAGCGAAAGCGGGATCGAGCGCGTTTTCAAATCGGTTTTCCCGATCAACGACCAGCAAAACCGTATCACTTTAGAATACGACAGTATCGAAGTAATCAAACCCAAATACACCGTCAGAGAGTGTATGGAACGGGGTTTGACCTACTCGGTGGCACTGAAACTGAAAATCCGTCTTGTAACCTGGGAAAGAAACGAAAAAACCGGTGAGAAACTGGGTGTAAAAGATATTAAAGAACAAGATATCTATGTACGCGACATACCGATGATGACAGATCGTACCTCATTTATCGTCAACGGTGTCGAAAGAGTTATCGTCAACCAGTTGCATAGAAGTCCCGGCGTTATCTTCAAAGAGGATGAATCAACAACCGGCGGCAACAAGGTTATCTATTCTTCTCAAATCATCCCAGACCGCGGGTCGTGGCTCTATTTTGAGTACGACCAAAAAGAGATTTTGTATGCGCGCATCAACAAAAGAAGAAAGATTCCCGTAACCATTCTTTTCAGAGCGCTGGGATACAGTAAAGAAGATATTTTAAAACTTTTCTATCCCGTCAAAGAGGTAAAGGTACAAAACAACAGATTTATCGTACCTTTCAGTCAGGAACACTTTATCGGCAGAGCCGAATTTGACGTAAAAGATTTAGACGGCAATACGATCGTAGCAAGCGGCAAGCGCCTTACGAAGAAAAAAGCGCAAAAGCTTATCGACGGCGGCCTGGAGTGGGTTGAGTATCCGATCGATTTCTTGCTGGAACGTTATCTGGCTGCTCCGGTTGTCGACAATGAAAGCGGTGAAGTCCTTTATGACACGGCCAACCCGCTTGATGAAGCCAAGTTGAAAAAAATCATCGACAGCGGTATTGAAACCTTTTCCATCGCCGATGACCTGGCTGAGGGAAGAGACAAAGGTATCTTAAACTCTTTCCAGGCGGATTTTGAAAACCTCAAGCTGTTAAAGCAGACTGAGGAGATCGAGGATGAAAACGATCTCAGTGCAATCCGTATTTACAAGGTCATGCGGCCGGGAGAACCCGTGACCGTCGAAGCGGCAAAAGAGTTTGTCCGTCAACTGTTCTTTGATCCCGAACGATACGATTTGACAAAAGTCGGCCGTATGAAGATGAATCATAAGCTGGGTCTGAATGTTCCCGATTACGTTACCGTGATGACGGCTCAGGATATTATCAAAACCGTCGAATACCTGATTAAGGTTAAAAACGGTCAGGGACATATCGATGACCGTGATCACCTGGGCAACAGACGTATCAGATCGATCGGCGAACTGCTTGGCAACGAGCTTCACAACGGTCTGGTCAAGATGCAAAAAGCGATCAAGGATAAGATGACGGTTGTCACCACCAGCCTTGATGAGTTGATGCCCTACGATCTGGTCAATTCCAAAATGATCACCAACACGATCCTGGAGTTTTTCTCAAGCGGGCAGTTGAGTCAGTTTATGGATCAGACCAATCCGCTCAGTGAAATCACGCATAAAAGACGTTTGAGTGCGCTTGGTGAAGGCGGCCTTGTCAAAGAAAGAGCCGGCTTTGAAGTCAGAGACGTCCACCCCACGCACTACGGACGTATCTGTCCGATCGAAACGCCGGAGGGCCAAAATATCGGTCTGATCAATACGCTTTCGACATACGCCAAGGTGAACGAACTGGGCTTTATCGAAGCGCCGTACAAGAAGGTAAAAGACGGCAAAGTCTCCAGTGAAATCGTTTATATGACAGCTACGCAGGAAGAAAACAAGGTTATTGCCCCAGCAAGTACGACGCTGGACAAAGAGGGCAAAATCGTTGATGATTTGATCGAAGTCCGCGTAGACGGCGAGATTACGCTGATTGATAAAAACAGGGTTGATCTGATCGATATCAATCCCCTTATGGTCGTCGGCGGCGCGGCGAGCCTGATTCCGTTTTTGGAACACGATGACGCCAACCGTGCGCTTATGGGGTCAAACATGCAGCGCCAGGCTGTTCCGCTTCTCAAAACAGAAGCCCCTGTTGTGGGTACGGGCATGGAAAAAATTACCGGACGTGACGCCTGGGAAAATATCAAAGCAAAACGCGCAGGCGTGGTAGAAAAGGTTGATGCCAAGAATGTGTATATCATGGGTGAAGATGACGAAGGCGTATTTATCGATCATTACTCTATGCAAAAAAATATGCGCACCAACCAAAATACCACTTTCTCACAGGCTCCAACCGTTAAGCAGGGTCAAAAAGTCCACAAAGGTCAGGTGATCGCAGACGGTCCCAACATGGACAAAGGCGAACTTGCAATCGGCAAAAACGCGCTTGTGGCGTTTATGCCCTGGAACGGCTACAACTTCGAAGACGCCGTTGTTATCAGCGACCGGCTGATCAAAGAAGATACCTTTACGTCGGTACATACGTATGAAAAAGAGTGCGAAGCCAGAGAACTCAAGCACGGCAACGAAGAAGTCACCAGGGATATTCCAAACGTACGTGAAGACGATCTGCTCCATCTTGATGAAAGCGGTATCGTCAAGGTCGGAACCAACGTCAAACCCGGCATGATCCTGGTTGGCAAAGTGTCTCCGAAAGGCGAGGTCAAGCCAACGCCTGAAGAGCGGCTTCTGCGGGCGATCTTTGGCGAAAAAGCGGGCCACGTGGTCAATAAATCGCTGTACTGCCCCGCCAGCATGGAAGGCGTGGTCGTTGATGTAAAAGTTTTTACCAAAAAAGGGTACGACAAAGACGCCAGAGCGCTGCAGTCGTATGAAAAAGAAAAGCAGCAGCTTGATTTGGAACACCACGACCAGCTGCTGATGATCGACAGGGAAGAGATGCTTCGTATCACTTCTCTGCTGTCAAAAGCCAAGCTGCAAGAGGACGTGGAACTGGGCGAAGAGAGTTTTAAAGCAGGCGAAAGCGTAAGCAAGGAAGTGATCGAGGGTGTGAACAGATTTGCCCTGAATTCGCTTGTCAGAAAGTATTCTGATGAAGTGCAGGATCAGTACGAATCGTTAAAAGCGCATTTTCAGGCAGAAAAGCGCAAGCTCAAAGAAGCCCATGACGAAAAACTCAACATCCTTGAAAAAGACGATATTCTGCCAAGCGGAATCACCAAGCTGGTCAAGGTTTATGTCGCGACCAAGCGTAAGATGAAAGTAGGCGACAAGGTCGCCGGCCGTCACGGGAATAAAGGTATCGTCGCCAACATCGTCCCCGAAATCGATATGCCTTACATGGAAGACGGTACGCCCGTTGACGTGGTACTTAACCCCCTTGGCGTTCCTTCGCGTATGAATATCGGGCAGATTCTGGAAGTTCACCTGGGACTTGCGGGGAAAAATCTGGGCAAACAGATCGAGCAGATGATGGCGGATAAAACGAAAGACTTCACCGCTGATCTGCGGCAGAAGATGATCGATATCGCCGATACGGGCAAACTGATGAATGCCAAAGAGGTTATGGGCAAGATGGATGATGAAACGCTGATTGAATACGCCAAAGACTGGCAGGACGGCGTACGTTTTGCTTCACCGGTATTTGAAGGAACCAATCCCGAAGAGTTCAAGCGTCTGTTTGAACTGGCCAGGATCGACAGTGACGGCAAGATGGTCCTGTATGACGGCAAAACCGGTGAGCGTATCAAGGAAAGAGTCAACGTAGGCTATATGTACATGCTCAAGCTCCACCACCTGGTCGATGAAAAAGTCCACGCCAGAGCGACCGGTCCCTACTCGCTGGTTACCCAGCAGCCAGTGGGCGGTAAAGCGCTCTTTGGCGGCCAGAGATTTGGGGAGATGGAAGTCTGGGCGCTGGAAGCCTACGGCGCGGCCCATACGCTCAAAGAGATGCTGACGACCAAGTCAGATGACGTTGACGGCCGTGTGGCGGCGTACAAAGCGATCACAAGAGGCGAGCCGGTACCCAGACCGGGTATCCCCGAAACAATGTTTGTACTGCGTAAAGAGTTGCAGGCTCTTGGTATTGACGTAGACCTATACGATGACGAGGAAGAAGAGGGAAGTGATGAATAGATTAGAGAATTTAGCACCTGTAGAAGTAACCGACAGCGTAAAACCAAAAGATATCAAAGCGTTAAAGTTTGGCCTGGCCAGTCCGGAAAAGGTTCTTTCGTGGAGTTACGGCGAAGTCAAAAAACCCGAAACCATTAACTACAGAACACAAAAACCCGAACGCGACGGGCTGTTCTGCGCCAAGATTTTCGGCCCGGTAAGAGATTATGAATGTATCTGCGGCAAATACAAGAAGATGCGCTTTAAAGGGACCGTATGTGAAAAATGCGGTGTTGAAATCGCTTCTTCCAAGGTCCGCCGCCACAGAATGGGCCATATCGACCTGGTAACGCCGGTTGCCCATATCTGGTATGTCAGCTCGCTTCCAAGCCGTATCGGTACGCTCCTTGGCATCAAGATGAAAGATTTGGAGCGCGTACTGTATTATGAAGCCTATATCGTAACCGAGCCGGGTGAAGCCAGCTACGACAGCGAGGGTAAAAATCCCGTCGCGCGCTATGACGTGCTCAATGAGGAACAGTTCCAGGAAATCTTTCAGCGCTTCGGCGAAACCGGTTTTGAAGCGTTCATGGGCGGGGAAGTAATCCGTGAACTGCTCAGTGAACTTGATCTTGTGGACCTGTTCAGTGAACTCAAAGAAGCCGTCGCAAGTACACGAAGTGAAGCCAAAAGAAAAACATACGTCAAACGCCTCAAAGTTATTGAAAGCTTTTTGAATTCGGGCAATAAACCCGAGTGGATGATGCTGACAAAACTGCCGGTTATGCCGCCGGATCTGCGGCCGCTGGTATCACTGGACGGCGGAAAGTTTGCCGTCAGTGACGTCAATGACCTTTACCGGCGCGTTATCAACAGAAACCAGCGCCTCAAGCGTTTGGTCGAGTTGGAAGCACCGGAAATTATTGTCAGAAACGAAAAGCGGATGCTGCAGGAATCGGTGGACGCGCTGTTTGACAACGGCAGACGCGGCAACGCCGTCAAAGGCGCCAACAAGCGGCCGCTGAAATCACTCAGTGAAGTGATCAAGGGTAAAACGGGCCGTTTCAGACAAAACCTGCTTGGTAAACGTGTGGACTTTTCGGGTCGTTCGGTTATTGTTTCCGGTCCTACGCTGCGGATGGATCAGTGCGGTCTGCCCAAAAAGATGGCGCTGGAACTGTTCAAGCCGCATTTGATGGCAAAGCTGGAGGAAAAAGGCTATGCCACGACGCTGAAGCAGTCTAAGAAGATGATTGATAAGCAGACCAATGAAGTCTGGGAGTGCCTGCAGGAGATTGTTGACGGTTACCCGGTGATGCTCAACCGTGCGCCCACGCTGCACAAACTCTCTATTCAAGCGTTTCACCCCAAACTGATTGAGGGCAAAGCGATTCAGCTGCACCCGCTTGTGTGTTCTGCGTTCAACGCCGACTTTGACGGCGACCAGATGGCTGTACACGTACCTCTCAGTGACGAGGCGATCGCGGAGGTCAAGCTGTTGATGCTCAGTTCCATGAATATTCTGCTGCCCGCATCAGGGAAATCGATCGCGATTCCAACGCAGGATATGGTCCTTGGTATCTACTACCTGTCGCTGCCCAAAGAAGATGTAATAGGCGAGCACAAACTCTTTGGAGACGTGGATGAAGTATTGATCGCGATTGAGAATAATAAGCTTGATCTCAACGCCAAAGTGCGTACGGTCATTGACGGCCGGACAATCCAGACAACGGCGGGCCGGATTATCATCGCTTCGATCGTACCTGATTTCGTGCCTACAAGCTACTGGAACCAGGTTATGAAGAAAAAACAGATCGGGGAACTGGTCGATTATATCTTTAAAATCGGCGGTATTAAAGTCACGGCGTCTTTCCTGGATGACCTTAAAGATATGGGCTTTCACTATGCGACGATGACGGGCGTATCAGTGTCAGTCGATGATATCAGAGTGCCCCAGCAAAAAGTTGAGAAAGTCGATAACGCCAAAGGCAAGATCGAAGAGATCCAGAAACAGTTTGGCGCTGGTCTTTTGACCGAGCAGGAACGCTACAATAAGATTATTGATGTTTGGACCGATACCAACAACTCCATCGCCAGCGATCTGCTGTCGATGATCAAAGAGGATAAAGCGGGCTTCAACGCCATTCACATGATGGCCGACTCAGGTGCTCGTGGTAGTGCCGCTCAGATCAGACAGCTTTCGGGCATGCGTGGTTTGATGGCAAAATCAGACGGTTCTATTATCGAAACGCCCATTACCAGTAACTTCCGTGAGGGTCTCAATGTCCTTGAGTACTTTATTTCAACGCACGGCGCCAGAAAAGGTTTGGCCGATACCGCGCTGAAAACGGCAAACGCCGGGTATCTGACCAGAAAACTGGTTGATGTTGCCCAAAACGTCAAGATCGTCAGTGACGACTGCGGTACGCACGAAGGTGTCGAAATCACCGAGATTACTGTGGGTAACGAAAAGATCGAACCGCTGGGCGACAGGGTTCACGGCAGAGTTTTGGCTGAAGATATCATCGATCCTGTTACCAATGAAGTGCTTGTCAGTGAAGGCACGCTTGTAGGTGATGAGGAAGTAACTAAGATCAGTGACGCGGGGATCCGCCAGGCGATTATCAGAACGCCTGTGACGTGTAAAGCCAAAGGCGGACTGTGTGCCAAGTGTTACGGGCTGAACATGGCTGAAGCCAAGATCGTCAAAAGAGGCGAAGCCGTCGGCATTATCGCCGCGCAATCCATCGGGGAACCCGGTACGCAGCTGACGCTTCGGACCTTCCACACCGGCGGTACGGCTTCTTCTTCAAAAGAAGAGCGCCAGGTTATGTGTGATAAAGAGGGCTTTATCCGCTACTATAACCTCAAAACGTATAAAAACAGCGATAAGAAAAACGTCGTGGCCAACAGACGTAACGCCGCGGTACTGCTGGTAGAACCAAAGATCAAAGCACCGTATGACGGCCAAATCGACATTCAGGTGATCCACGACGAGATTTACGTGATCGTTAAAAACGGTGATGATGAACACAAATACGTCATCCGAAGAAACGACGTCGCTCGGCCAAACGAGCTTGCAGGCGTCAGCGGCAAGATCGAGGGTAAAACCTATATTCCCTACCAAAGCGGCGACAAAGTCGCTCAGGGCGAATCCATCGTAGAAGTGATCAAAGGCGGCTGGAATATTCCAAACCGCATCCCGTATGCCAGTGAGCTGAAGGTAAAAGACGGCGAACCCGTCACCCAGACGATTGCGGCAAAAGAGAAGGGTACGGTGAAGTATTACCAGCTTAAAAGCGACTTTTTGGAGCGCAAACACGAGATTAACGAGGGGTATGAAGTCAAAGAAAAAGGTATCTTTGCCGTTATCGCCGATGTTGAGGGCAGGGAGGCGATCCGTCACTATATCGCCAGAGGCTCGGTGATCAAGCTCAATGACAATGAAAACGTCAAAAAAGAAAGCATCATCGCCGAACCCAAGAATAAAGAGCAGGTGATTGTTGCCGAGTGGGATCCCTACTCTGATCCGATCATTGCAGAAGAGAGCGGTAAGGTCGCGTTTGAAGATATCGTCGTTGGTACGACGGTGAGTGAAGAGATCGATGAACTTACGGGCGAAAGCCGGCTGGAAGTCAACGAACACGTTCCGGGTGCTTACAAGCCTTCACTGCTTGTAGCCACCCAAAGCGGCAAACTGCTGCGCTATCAGCTAGAGCCAAAAACGGCGATTTACGTGAAAAACAACCAGGAAGTGCAGGTTGCGGACATTCTGGCAAAAACGCCAAAAGCTGCGACCAAATCAAAAGATATTACCGGCGGTCTGCCAAGGGTCAGCGAACTCTTTGAAGCCAGACGGCCAAAAGATAAAGCCCTCATAGCCGATACCGACGGTGTGATCAGCTTTGGCAAACCGATCCGGGGCAAGCAGCGTATCATCATTACCGGTGAAAACGGTAACGTCAGCGAACTGATCGTGGATAAAAACAGACAAACGCTTGTCAAAGACGGTGAATTTGTCCACGCCGGTGAAAAACTTACCGACGGTACGGTTTCGTCTCACGATATCCTGAAGATTCTCGGCGGCAAAGCGCTGCAGGAATACATCGTAGCAGAAGTCCAGCAGGTTTATAGAAGACAGGGTGTTAACGTAACCGACAAGCATATCGAAGTGATCATTTCGCAGATGCTAAGACAGGTCAAGATCGTTGAAAGCGGCGACAGCAGATTTATCGCGGGGGATCTTGTGAGCAAGAAATCCTTTAATGCCGAAAACGAAAGAATCCTGAAACTCGGCGGTGAACCCTCCATTGCCGAACCAATCCTGGTAGGTGTGACAAGAAGTGCCGTTGCCAGTGACAGTATTATCTCTGCAGCGTCGTTCCAGGATACGACCAAGGTCTTAACCGAAGCCTCAATCGCGGGCAAAGTGGACTACTTGGAAGATTTAAAAGAAAACGTCGTTATCGGCCGGACCATCCCTGTGGGCACGGGTATGCTTGATAACGATAAAATAACATTTACCCAAAAATAGCAAGCTTCACTCTTGCTGTTTTGCCCATGAGATAACGGCCCACTGTACCGGGTCGTTACCGCGGGGCTTGTTGTTATACCAGCTTGATAACCTTTTTTCTTCAGCCTCGCTGAGGTTCCCGACACTCCACTGTACGCTTTGTAAAAACGCTTCTTTAGTATCAAAACCGCTGCCTTTGTTTTCACTTTGGATAAACTGTACGCTTGCGTGAATGCCCATATTGTAAAGGATATTGAGAATATAGATATAATCGGGCTTTGGCGTAATATGTCTGTCTAAAAGTGCCAAAACCTCCTTTGGCAGAAAGCTTCCTCCGACTTTGTAGCTGATATAAACGCGCTTTTTTACTTTCTCGTGAAGTTTTCGCAGCGCTGCTGCCATATCGCGGACTTCCATCGACCGGGAAGCGATGACGATATCAGCTGCTGCAATGTCATCCCAGCAGTCATACCACGACCGTTGCAGGCCGGTTATATTGCCAATTTGCTGTTTTGCCGCGTTTTGGCGCAGGTGATTAAGCATCTGAGTAGAAAAATCCAGGCATTGTACGTGATCAACCTCTTTGGCAAGTAGGAGGCTGAGGTTGCCTACCCCGCACCCTACATCAAGCACGCTTGCGGCGTCACGGGTATCGACAAGGCGTAAAAACTGTCTGTTGTATATCGAATCAAAGACTTTCTGGTTCATACTGGCAGCTTTTTTGTCCCAGTCCGCGGCACTTTTTGGCTGAAAGGTGGTACGCGCTTTTTGTTCCCTGTACATGGCGGCAAAATCGATATCTTCAAAACGCATGGATACTCCTGTGTGCAAGTTGTAGCAAGTGTTATTATACTGCCACTTTTTTCAAAGGCAGCTTGCAGAGACTACTATCCACACGGTTTTATCGGGTTTGGGGTCTCACTGCTGTACTCTGAAGCCCACCGCTTTACCCACAGCGTTTCAAAAACAGGGCGGTTTTGCGCAATCCTTTCAAGGCGCCGTAAGCGATGCGGCCTATGAAAGAGTTTGAAAAAACAAGCCTGTGGATACCGAAAAAAACGCCTTTGTAACGGCATAACCGCAAAAGCGTATCAAGGGCCTGGACTCCCTGAAAACAGTTGTTTTCGACTATAAGTATCACCCCGTCATCAAGATCGATGTTTTTGCTGCACTCTAGCCAGCTATTGTCTTGCCTGGCATCGTGGATTTCTAAGTCATAACAGCGTTTGAGCTTTAAAATATCGGCGTATCTGGAACAAAAGGGACAATCGCCGTCATAATACAGGATAAAGCGCATCAGTGAAAATAGCGGATTTGGAAATCCATATCCGAAATCTTGTTGTATCTACCCGATACGAGGTTTTTGTTCCTGTAATATGTTCCGCCGTACCAGTTGCCGGTATTGAGAAGAGCTATTTTGTCACGGGAAAAGTTCTCAAACTGAATTATCACTTTTGTTCCCGAAGTGTCATAGTTGATCTGTAGCGTTTGCCTTGTAATATGCCCCTTTTTATCGCTAAATTCAAGTCTGACGTTTTTGCTTTCGCCTCTTGCCAGAATAATCGATTCGGGAATGAGTTTATAATTTTCATGAAATCCGTCTGTTATATTAACCACAATGATATTTTTATGATCGCCTTTGCTATACAAGGCTTGGATTTTTTGCTGTTTGATCTTTTCTATCTCTTTTTGCTTTTGTTTGGTTTTTTCTTTTTCGATTTTGAGTTTATTGTCAAGCCTGGCCTGTTCTTTTCGAAGCTGAATTTTTTCCTGTTTGCTAAGTTGGGTGTATTCCTGTTTGTTTAATCCCATAGGGTATTTGTCCGCACAACTCATAAGTAAAAAAGCGCTAACAATGATGATGCAATATTTCATAGTATCTCCCTGTCGGTAAGCCTGTAAAATATAATATCAAATTACAACTGATAAAAGGTGTATAGCCTGGTTTATAGATATGAAGTGCAATATTTACAATAATTGTGATGCGGGGTTGTAAAGTGGTGTGCCATAGAGGATTCGAACCTCTGACCTCCAGGACCGCAACCTAACGCTCTATCCAGCTGAGCTAATGGCACATTGTTTGCAGGACGCAATTATATCAAAGTTTTTTTAAAATCTCCATAGGTCCAAAGAGTTCATGCGCTTTTTTATCACATATGAACGAAACATTGTAAGGATGGGGCATGTAATGGCAGCGCAAGCCGTGTTCAATGCGCTCAATCTGTTTTGAAATATTGCCAAAGAGTATGAGCTCTATTTTGCTGTGTTCTAAATCTCCCAGCAGTTGCTGCATAAAGGGGCGCCACATCTTGACATGGTAGCGGCTTTTGTCTTTGGCGCTAAAGATCAGGGCGGTGTTTAAAAGCATGACGCCGTTTTTTTGCAGGTTTTGCTGCAACTGAGGTGCGGTGCAGGTCAAAGTCTCTTTGTTTAGGGCCGCGATCTCTTGCTGGGTGGCCTGAGGGCTTATGAGGCCGGCTGCGTGCAGATTCATCTTCATAAAGTTGCGCAGGCTCGTTGCCCTGTTGACGGCTTTGGAAAGCCCTTTGTCGCTAAAAAGCTGCTTGACCATGCCGTCGATAAAAGCGTATCCTGTGGCACTGGCTTTTCTGGGGTAGGGGTCCTGACCAAAAAGGATATAGCGGGTTTGTTCCTTTGGCAGGGTAAAAGCGTTGAACATATTGTCATAATCGGGAAAAAACGCATCGGAAGTTTCCAGATACTGCCTGTATTCAGGGTCCAGTGCATCGTAGGCACGTTCTACCAGGGGTTTCCACGAACTATGCATTGAGATTGGCAAACTTGATAATCAGTTCCACTTCGCCCGCGCCGATACGAAACTGTTTGGCGATATCATCGACGCTTTTGCCCTCTTTGTACAGTGAAACGATTTTTTCCTCATCGTTCATATTGGTCTCTGGCATCATGACCGTTTGCTTGACCCTGTTTTCAACCGTGTCAAAGCGGTCCTGCATCGAGGATTGAAAATCCTTCATCGAACTTTCCGTTTCGTTTAACGCTGCGCTTATGGGTTCCAACACCCGCTTGACTTCACTGTTGATAAGCTGCGAAATCTCTTCGTTGTCCATTGTCGGAGGCGGTTGTTCCTGTCTGCCTTGCTGTTTGTTTTGCAAAGCTTTCAACTCTCTTTCGGTATGGTATATCTGGTTGTGCAGCCTGTCGATACTGTGCTCAAGGTAGCTGATTTTTTTGCTCTGTTCCCCGTCTTTGACCATGATATAAAAGATAATAAGCATCAACACCGCCCCAAAACCGCCAAAGACCAATAGGTCGGTATCAAGCATACCAAGGTTGAGATTCATTCATTACCCTTTTGCTCGCGGATCATGACGCGCTCTCTGGCGGTAAAATACGCCGCCCACTCTTTTTCATCCTGGCTGTGGATACGTTCTATATGGGCCAGGGTGGGGCTTTCGGGTTTAAAAATAACGGGGACTTCCTTTTGGGGAAAGATCGGCATGGTGACGCGCCCGTAATACACCTTGTCCTCTTGCAAGAGCTCTTTTTCAAAGCTGAAGTGCTCAAAACCGATCGATTCGATCTTGGCGTGATACGGCAGTTTAATCCGGTTTGGCTGCTCATCTTTGATAAGGTCGGTAAGCATGTCGACTTTTCTGTGTAGTTCGACCAAAAGCTTCAATACCACATCGTCGGTATCAGCGGCTTCGCCTTTTGCCTTTGCCATTTTGATCCACTGGCCTACAGGGTCGTTGTCCGTTTCGGTGAGACTGTGGTATTCTCGTTCATAGAGTTTTTGGTTATTGTGAAACAGATCATACTCAATCTGGATGGGGGCTTTGACTAATCTAGGCATAAGTGATCCTGTCAATGATAATAAAAGTTAAAAAGATGATACCAAGATAGCCGTTGACGGTAAAAAACGCTTTATCGATCTTGGTAAAATCTTTGCGAACAAGGTAATGTTCATAGCTTAGCATCACCGCGGCTATCAGCACCGCAAGCGTGGCAAACATCCCAAGGCCTGCCAGCTGAACAAAAACCGCCCAGGAGATCACGGTGATGATGTGAAATATCGCGGCAAAGCCCAGAGTATTGGCCGCTCCAAAACGTGAGGGAATAGAGTGCAGATCGTTTTGCCTGTCAAATTCCATATCCTGCAAACTGTACAGCAGGTCAAAACCCGCAACCCAAAACAATACACCTGTTGACAGCGCAAAAGTCCACAGGTACACCGTTTCGCTGACTGCGACCACGCCCGCAAGCGGTGCAAGTCCCAGGCTGACCCCCAGGATGAGGTGGGCAGCGGCACTGAAGCGCTTAAAATAGCTGTAACTGCCGATAACGACAAGCACCGGCAGTGAAAGTATAAAAGCCAGATCGTTGACAAAATATGCCGTGATGATAAAGCCTAGGGCGTTGGTGACGTTAAAGCCCATCATCGCTTTGACGCTGACTCTGCCGTCTACGGAGGGACGGTTTGCCGTGCGGGGATTGGCTTTGTCGATATCTCTGTCAAGGTAGCGGTTAAAACCCATGGCAAAATTACGCGCAAAAAGCGTCGCCAGTACGCCAAGCAGCAGCAGCTTCCAGCCAAACCAGCCGTCTGCGGCCACGATCATGGCGATAAAAATAAAAGGCATTGAAAAAACAGAGTGTTTAAAAGCCACCAGTTCGCTAAAGTTGCGCAGTGTTTTTGCGATATCCAAAGACAATCCTTACATGAACGTGTTAGATTGCCTTTATTATAGCAGATTTTACGTAAGCCACAGCTTCTAAGTGGTGGCCTAAAGCTTGGCAAATACGATGCTGCCGGCTTTCTTGCCAAAATCGGCGCTGACGACGTCGCATTTAATCTTCATGAGGTGAAAAACTTCCCGGCCCGCTTTGGTAGCCATTGATTCGTAATTGCCCATTCCCTTGGCGATGACAAGATCGGCCCGGGCCAGCAGCTGTAAAAACGCATCATCGGCCCGGTCAAGTTCCAGCCCCGGCGTATCCACTCCGCTGTCAACGACGGTGCATACCTCCGGCAGCGGACTGTCCAGGGCTTCTTTATAGGTCAGGTCGTTGATAATGGGCACCGAACGTGCGGCGTAGTAGTACTGTTTGCTTGGATCAAGCTTGCCAAAGAGTTCAAGCATATACGCATCAAAGATATGTTCCCCGGCGTTGTCGCCGATAATCAGCACGGACTTTGCACGTGCAAACCTGTCTTTAAACTCCATGAAATCATCGGCACTGAAAGGGGTTTGAAAAACCTGTTCCATCTCCTCTTGCAGATCGTATTCGTGCTGGGCCGCAAGGTCGATGACATTGCCAAGTACCGCAGATTTCAGTGCGAAAAAGAGCAGGTCGCCTGTATGGACCTCTTTGGTTCGCAGATGCTGCAGGGCTACGGTTGCGTGGATAGTAGCCTGTTTTTTTTGCTTTTGATACAGATCGTCTCTGCCAAGTTCTTTGGCGATCAGGTCATATACCCACACCGCGATGGCAGGCGGGCTTTGGCTGAGATCAAAATCTTTGATGCGTGCGCCTACCAGATCAAGAATACGCTTGGTTTCTTGCTCGTCTATCTTCAGCGTCGTGCAGACCCGCAGGGCCTGATTGAATATACAGCTAACACACCGGGGTTTAGCTTGCATGCTGCTCGTTAGAAGCGTTTTGCAGGACCTTGTTCCACATCAGACGGTATTTTTTCTTGGCGTTGTCCAAGTCTTCCTGACTGATTTTCAGCTGTTCGTTGAGGACTTGAATGGTTTTTCGATCCTCGTCATAAATTTCCTGCATCGTAATAAGCGCTTCTTTTAAAAAAGTGTTTTCGCTTTTGAGTGAAGTGACCGTTTCATCTTTGGCGCTGAGCACTTTTTCATGCATACTCAGGATCGTACCGATCGTTTTTTCGACAAAATCCACACCGTTGGTGCGCTCGAGGTCGATATTGGTCGTGTCTAACTCGCTGGATTTGACTTGTATTTTTCCGTTGTCTTCGTAAACTTGGGCTTGGCTCATTACATATCCTTGGTTGACATAGGTTTGCCAGTGACCAAGCAAACAGTGTGCCAAGTTTACGGTAAAAGCGGCATGAAAGCATGCCGCTAAAAAGAGGACTTAGAGGATAACTTCGACTTCGCTGGAGTCCAGTTCGACTTTTCTGGCTTTTGCCACTCTGTCTTCGTGGAGTTTGACCCGGAGTTCTTCATCGTTAA
>CAYUAC010000016.1:0-21793 GCA_964442515.1 uncultured Campylobacterales bacterium
TCCAATGCTTTACAACTTTTGATAGAAAAACAAAAAAAGCAGGAGTATAAAAAGGTTATGATAGAAGCTTCAAAAGATGAACTTTATATTGAAGATATGAAAAACATTGAGAAAGAGTTTCAATACTCTGACTTTCCCGAAGAGATCACAGTCGCGGATGAAGCACAAAATGAATCAATATGATGTGTATCTGGCAGATTTAAATCCGACGGTCGGCAAAGAACAGTTTGGGAAAAGACCTGTTTTGATTATTTCAAATAATTATGAAAACCTGCTTGATGTAGTTACAATCATCCCGATAACATCACTGAAAAGTGGACGAAAAATATATCCAAATGAAGTATTGTTACAAGATGAACTGGAAAAACCGTCATTATTATTGTGCCAACAGATTAGAACTATTTCAAAAGGCAGATTAGTTAAAAAATTAACATCCATTGACAATTTTATCACTCGAAAAAAAATAGTTGATGTACTTTGTCTTAGGTTTGAAGATATAGATTAACCACCTTTTAAAATAATGCGCTGCAAAATTTTTATATTTGGCAAAGGAGTGACTATGAGTGTGACATACGGAACCCGTGAAATTGTGCACAACCCCTTTTTGCTGAGAATTGCTCCAGTCAGTACAAAAGAACTCACTTTGCTCGGTGCAGGTATAAAACAGATGCTTTGTTTACCGTAAATTTTTCAGCTGATATGAATGCAACATTAAAATAACATTTTTGTATACTACAATACCTGTAGTGAAATAAAAATAAGGTGATAGATATGTTGCAGCGACTTAATGTATGTTTATACGAGACCGAAAATGCGGTAAAAAAAACACCAATTGAATCTAAAAGCGTATATTTTCATTATTTTTCAACATACAGGCACCTGCTGGAATTTTTGACACAAAATCAAAATTGCTATATCGTGACAACCGATGAAAAAGAAAAAAAACTTAAAAAGAAACTTTCAAACTATGATCGGTATCTGAAAATAATCATTACGAAAAGAAAAAAAGATTTGATCAAAAAAATTTCCAAAAATCCGACGGACAAATATATGCTCGGCCCTGTTACCTACGCTACGCTTGATCGGTATCTTGCAAAAATATATACTTCTGATTTTACGTATACCCCGACCAATGAAGAGAAAAACCTGATGAGCCAGATAGCGACACAAAAAAAGGAACTTGAAAGTTCGACAGCTTTGCTGCAAAGCTACAAGAAAGCAGTGGATGCCGGAACCATTCTGTCAAAAACCGATACAAAAGGAATCATAACCTATGTCAATGAAGAGTTTTGCAGTATCTCCGGTTACAGCAAAGATGAACTGATCGGTCATCCTCATAATATTATTCGCCATCCTGACAGTGATGCGTCAATGTTTAAAAAGATGTGGGAAACCATCCAGAACAAACAGATTTGGCAGGGGGAAGTCAAAAACCTCAAGAAAGACGGCACCCATTACTGGGTTGATGCGACGATCGTTCCCATACTGGATGAAAACGACACTATCGTCGAATACGCCGCACTTCGTCATAATATCACGGAAGTGATGGATTATAAAGAATCCCTGGAAGAAAAAGTGACGGCCAAAACAAAAGAGATAACCAAAAACATCAAACTGCTGGAAGAGTATAAAAATGCCGTTGACGCCAGTTCCATTATGTCAAAGACGGACGTGAGCGGACGTATTACATATATCAACGAGGAGTTTTGCAAGGTCGCGCAATACAAAGAACACGAACTTCTTGGCAAGCCCCACAATATTGTCAGGCACCCCGATATGCCAAAAGAAGCTTTCAAAGATATGTGGGATACGATTTTAGACAAAAAAATCTGGAAAGGGGTTGTCAAAAACAGAGCCAAGGACGGAAGCGCATACTGGGTGCAGGCAACCATTGTTCCTATACTGGACGACAGAAACCGGATTGTTGAGTTTGTAGGGTTACGCCAGGATATAACCGAGCTTATGAGTTACAGGCAGGAGTTGGAACAAAGAGTAAGCGCCGAAGTTGAAAAAAACAGGGTCAAAGATATGCTTTTGCAGCAGCAAAGCGCACAGGCTGCAATCGGGGAAATGGTCAATTCAATCGCACATCAATGGAGACAACCGATCAACTCCATAAGTCTTGAAGCGACAAACATTCTGTTGGATACCGAAGGGCAGACAGACAGTGACGAAGTTGTGGAATCGGCGCAAAATATTACGTATCTGACAAAAACGATGTCGCAGACGATCTCTGATTTTATGGAGTTTTCAAATCCGCACAGGGAAATTCAAAACTTTTCTTTGAAAGGATGCGTCGCTTCGATAGAGAAGATGCTTGAATCCCAGCTTTTTGGTAAGAATATCCGTTTTTACAATGAGTGCGATCCGGGGTTAATGCTGTATACATACAAAAACGATCTCAAACAAGTCATTATAAACCTGGTCAACAACGCAAAAGACGCATTTGAAAACGATAATACGGATCATGTTATCCGTGTGGTTTCAGAACAGGTGGGGGAGGAAGTGTTCATCCATGTCAAAGATAATGCCGGCGGAATCGCCGAAGCTATCCAAGAAGAGGTTTTCAAACCTTATTTTACCACCAAGGATAAATCCAAGGGAACGGGGCTTGGCCTTTATATTTCCAAAAAAATTATTCAGGAACAGCTGCAGGGAGAGATGGAGTTAAACAGCAGCAGCGGGGATACCTGTTTTACCGTAAAAATTCCCGTTGAAACACAACAAGACAACAGCACAAAGGAAACCGATGCTTAGCATACTCAAAGACAATGCCAAAAACATAGAAGTCATATACGTCGAGGATAATGTAGAAGCCAGAGAAGTTACCGAAAAGATTTTTCAACGATTTATGAAAAATTTAAAAACCGCCGGTGACGGGGTAGAGGGACTGGAACTGTTTCGAAAAAGAAAAGAGTATATCGATCTGGTAATAACTGATATATCCATGCCCAATATGAACGGACTTGATATGCTCAAAGAGATCAAAAAGATAAATCCCAGAGTTCACAGTGTAATCATATCTGCCCACAACGATACGCAAAACCTTGTCGAAGCAATCGATTTGGGCGTGGAACATTTTATTCTTAAGCCTATCGAACATGAAAAAATGCTGGATACGATCAATACGGTGCTATCAAAAATACAAAGAGAAAAAGAGTTGGAACACTACAGGCAGCAGGAAGTCAGAAAAAGACTCAACAAAGCGATGGCTGTCGGTTACGATACTTTTTTTGAAAATATCGCTTTACCGGCTGTCGTGCTTTCAAAAGATGACGAAATCATTGCTTGTAATACCGTCTTTGAAGAGTTTGTTGATACTGCCTTGGATTATGCCGGGATGCAAAGCCTCAAAGGCACGAAGTTTCCTTCTTTGCTTGAAGATTTTGCCATGAACGAAAACAGTTTGGTTGACTGGAAGATTGAAGCGGTGCAGATGCACGGCGGCCGTATCGAGGGAGTGAGGTTCAGGAATTGCCTGGAACAGGCAGGATATACCATATCGATAAAACCTTCGACATTATCGCAAGAAGACAAGGAACATTATGTTCTCATCATCTGCCATTAAGGTTAAAGCATGGAAGAGTTAGACGTTTTGCGGGGTTTGAATATCTGCTGTGTTGATGATGATTTTGCGGTACTTGAAAACACCGTAGAATACCTGAACTTTTTCAGCGCCAACGTGTACAGCTGCAACGATCCGCTTGAGGCAAAAGAGATTCTGGAAAAGGAGTCGATCGATATTTTGATCAGTGATGTGAAAATGCACCATATTAACGGCATAGAACTGGTGGAGTGGATACGCCAAAAGCAGCTGCCCACAAAAACGATTCTGATGTCTGCGTATTTTGAACCCGAAATATTCACAAAAGCCATCGAACTCAAAACCGATCACTTTTTGATGAAACCGTACAATAAAGAGGAACTCAATAAAGCATTGAGTGCCTGCGGCAACGCCGCTATTGTGGAAAGGCAGAAAAAAAGCTATTCAAACGTCCAATGCAAAGAAGAACTGTTTGTTGATGAAGTGACAAAACTTCCAAACCAGAACAAACTCCTTGAAGATCTTAAAAAACAGGAAAATCCCGGCGTTATCATGTTCGAACTCGCGGGACTGGAAGAGATCGATTATATGTACGGAATGGAGATATCCAATCTGCTTTTGCATCAAATCGCCAGTTTTTTTGCCGTGCAGGCTCCCCGTGAAAACAGTCTTTACAGGTATCAGTACAATCAGTTTTGCATTCTTGTCGACAATTACGACGAACTGGCAGTCAGAGATCTCATAACGACTTTTGATAACCTGGTTTTGATTTCAGAATTTGAAGCTTACGGAGTTACGGTTCATTTTACGCTGCAATACGGGATATCCCTTGACCCGCTCAACCCCGTTGAAAAGGCTTATAAAGCGTTGATGCAAACCAAAACTACGCCAAATCAAAAATACACCCTATACGATGATCAATCCCGTTATATCCTACAGCAGCGTAAAAACTTGGAATTTGGGATCAAGATCAAACAGGCTATCGAATCGATGAATATTATCGCCCATTATCAGCCGATTGTGAATTTGACAAACAATGCGTATGAAAAATATGAAGCGCTCATGCGCATGAAAGACGGGAACGTGATGATATCGCCCGGAGATTTTATACCCGTAGGCAAGAATCTGGGGTTGCACAGAGCTTTGACCAAACAGATGATCAACCAGAGTTTCAAAAAGTTCTGCCGCAAAGACGCTGAGGTTGCTTTGAACCTTTCGCTTGAGGATTTTGAAACCAGTGATATTCCAAATTTTTTGAAACGACGCGTGAATGATTTTGGAATCAATCCGCACCAGGTGGTGCTGGAAGTAACCGAAGATATCTCTCTGGAAGAACACAGGGATATTCTTACTTATCTGAAAGATTTTAAAAACGAAGGTTTTAAAATCGCTATTGACGATTTTGGTACGCAAAAAGCCAACTTTCAAAATATCTGTTCAATCGGTCCTGATTATATAAAAATAGACGGGGTTTTCATAAAAGATATAGATACCAATGAACAAAACTTTCAAATAGTCAAAGGCATAGTCATGATCGCCCAAAACATAGGTGCAAAAACTATTGCCGAATTTGTACACAGTCGGGAAATCCTGGAGATTGTTAAAGAGATAGGCATCGATTATGCGCAGGGGTTTTTGCTTGGTGCCCCGCAGTGTGCGTTAAAGGGTGAGAATGAGTAACGATATTTCCAGGTTGCAACAATTGAGCGTGCTGTACGTAGAAGATGAGGCGGATACACGTGAGGTATACAGAGAAACTCTCTCATTTTACGTCGAAAATGTAGTGGCCGTGGCCTCGGCGGGAAGTGCTTTGGATATGATGGCTAAAGAAAAGTTTGACGTGTTGATTACCGATATAGATCTGGGAGGTAAAGACGGTATCACGTTGTCCAAAGAGGTACGGAACAGGGATAAGAAGATAAGAATTGTCGTCTTAACCGCTTATGCCGAATCCAGGTATCTTCTTCCCGCGGTAGAACTTGACATAACAAGGTATTTGGTCAAACCCATCGATAAAAGTATGCTGCTTGGCGCGCTGAACAGATGCGCCGATTATTATTTTGATAAAGACAATCAGCAAATCTTTTTGGCCAAAGATCTGCTTTTCAATCTGTCAAACAGGCAGCTTTTTTACCGTGGAGTTGAAATCCCTTTACGAAGAAACAATGCCGCTTTGATGCACCATCTTGTCATAAACAGAAACAAAACGGTTCCTTATGAAGTTATTGCAAATATTCTGTGGGGCGATGAATGTGCTTCGACCAATGCGATTCGCTGCCAAATCAAACGTCTGCGCGAAAGCATTCCCGCAAACATAATCAAAAACACAAACGGCGTGGGATACAAACTTGTTACGAATTAACGGCACAAAGGGGTGAAAGTATGCAAAACCGGTATTATATACACGATATCCGTATCGCTTTGATCGAAGAGGGAAACGGTTTAAAACAGATATGTGAATACCTCAGAGAATTAAAAAACGACATTATCGCGATCGATCCGGCAGAAAGAACCGTGATAGCCGAATTGAAACTGTTTGAACCCGAAATTATTATCGTGTCAAAACCTATTCACGGTGCATCCGATCTTGATTATATCCGAAAGATAAATGAAACAGTGCCCAGGGCTCATCTGCTTTTGATAGGAGAGGTAGGCTCAACCGGGCTTTACGAAGAGATTTTAAAAACGGATATAAAACCCATTCCCGTCGATACGGATCATCAGAGGATTTGTGAAATTATTTCAGGTGCCGCCAAAGATATCAAGGTTTCACGTCATATCTCTTTGGAAAAAGAGACCAACGGGTTTGAAGAGATTATAAGCAGTCTGGTTCATCAGTGGAAACAGCCCTTAAACAGACTTTCCGGACTTGTTGTCAATATATCCACGGCAAATGATTTCGGCAAACTCAGCAGCCACTACCTGGACAAAAAACTTTCGCTTGCAGACAGCGCCATAAAACATATGTCTCAAACTGGAGGCATTCAGAAGGTTTTACGCCCATGACAAAATGGCAGAGAGTTTTGTGGTTAAAGAGGTTGTTGAAGAAACCATCACTCTGGCCAAACTCGGCCTCAATCACAGGGTGGAGTTTACCGTGGACGCGTGTGAGGAGTGTACCGTATACGGATACGAAAAAGAGTTTTTTCAAGCCCTGATCAATATCGTCAACAATGCCATAGATCAGCTGATCGTAAAAAAAATAGACAGCCCCAAGGTCGCTATAAGAGTGGAAAAAAGCAACGGTAACTGCCGCATAACGGTAAAAGACAATGCCGGCGGAATAGAAGTCGTTCCCCCAGACAGCGTGTTTTATCCTTACAAATCGACCAAGGGCAGAAAAGGAAGCGGCATGGGGTTGTATATTACCAAGCATATCATTGAAGATAAAATGAACGGAAAAATATCGGTAGCCAACAGTAATACGGGCGCCTGTTTTACCCTGAACGTACCCACTGACACGATTATGGACAAAACAACATCGCAATGACATACATCTGTATTATAATGACAGCAGGCAGCAACAAGGAACAGAAAAATGACAAACGATATCAAGGTTTTATTCGTAGAAGACAATGACGCTACCAGGCACTCGTTTTATAAAATACTGAAAAAACGGTATTTTGAAGATATCACCTGTGCTCTGGACGGAGAAGAAGGTTTGGCGCTGTTCAGGCAAAACCGTTTTGATCTGGTGATTTCGGATTTGATGATGCCCAAACGAAACGGCACTTCGATGCTGGAAAAGATCAAAGAGATCGATCCGGCCGTCAGTACGGTTCTAATCAGCGGGCACGACAGCAGGGAAGAACTGCTCAAAGCCATTGAACTTGGGGTGGATAAGTTTATACTCAAGCCTATCAATTACGTCAACCTTGACAGTACCCTGAACAAAATAATCAAGAATATCCAGGCGGCAAACAGTTTTCACGCTCTGCGGGAAGAAGCCAACACCGCAAGCAAGCTGATGCATGAGTATAAAAAGGCTGTTGATGAATCTACGATCTTTTCAATAGGCGATCTGCAGGGACGGATCAAATATGCCAACAGGCAGTTTCGGGAAGTTTCGGGCTACAGCCTTGAAGAGCTGCAGGGCAAGCCCCATTCCATCGTCAGGCATCCCGATATGCCAAAAGAAGCGTTCAAAGATATGTGGGAAACCATAGCAAACAAAAAGGTTTGGAAAGGAATGGTCAAAAACAAAAAGAAAAACGGCGAACCCTACTACGTAGACGCAACGATCGTTCCCATACTGGATGATAGCGGTGAAGTGATGGAATATGCGGGTATCCGTGATGATATTACGGATTTGATCAACAAAGAGAAAGAATTGGAAAACTTTAAAGACCGACAGCGTGCACGGGATGTGCAAAAAGCACTGGAAATACAAACGCGGCGCCTGGTCGAAGCGGTTCCATTTCCCTCCCTGTTTTTTGATGAAGCATTTAATATTGTCAGCATGAACCAAGCGTTTAAAGAGCTGTATTTCAGTGAAGAACAGCTTTCATCTTTTGAAAACGCATCAGAACTTTTTATACCTAAAGATGAATGTCTGAGCCATGATCAGACGATGTCCATATACGACAAATATGAACTTGCCATTCAAGACCCTGTTGTCACCCTGGATATCAACGGTGAAGAGAAACAGTTTATCATCGGTATCAAGAAAGAAGAGCAGGGATATCTGGCGACAATCGTAGAAAAAGGATGACTGATGGCCGGTTATGCGACACAACGGCATTTCAAACTGCAACATCCCATTTTGCAGGCAGAGTACTGCGGCAGTCATGTTTTTGTCGTTGACAACCGGAGTGTTTTGTATGTTTTTGATGAAAATTATAATTTGATCAACAAACTCAAACTCAATAAAAAAGATGAACAAAAACACTGTTTTGATCAATCCTACAGTATCGCGGCTAAAAAAGTGGCCATCCCCATGCATAATCAGCTCATATGGGCAAGTTATGGCAAAGAGGGTAAATTGGTTCCCAGAGCAAAAAAATCCGAACATGACAAAGAGATCATTCACACGCAGTACTGTCCGGCCGGAAACTACCTCATAAGCGCCGGGATAGACGGCAAAGCGTTTTTGTTTGACATTCAAAGCAAATCGATTCGCTATATGTTTAAAAACAAGCCCGATTTTTGTTCCGTTGCACAGTTTTCCCCCGATGGCAATTTCGCTTTTGTCGCTTATTTTAATACCGAAAACGCGCTGCTTAATCTCAATGACGACAGTCTTCATCAATTTAAGCTGGATTATCCGGTAGAACAGTGCCGTTTTTTTGATGACGGACAGAAACTGTTTTTGACCGACAGGGAGGGCAACAGCATCATTTACGACTGTATAGAGCATCAGGTGGTACACAATGACGTGCTTTTTGATCAATGGGTGAGTGCCACGGTACTGGCGCCAAGCAAGCGCTTTATCATCGCCGGCAGCCGAAAAAACAAGATTTATCTGCTAGATCCGTTTAAAAACGAAGTCGTAAAAACAGTTGAACTGGAAGATAAAGGTGTCACTTCCATGTCCGTATATGAAGACCTTTTGTTAATAACGTTTGCCAACTCGACATTGCAGGTGATCGATATGGCGCATAAACGCGAAGATTTTTTGGTGCATTTGAATTTAAAAGAGTACGACAGGGCAAAAGAGCTGCTTGATCTGAACAGTTTCCTTTTTGTCGACGACAATATCACAAAGTTTCAAAACGGTTTTGAGGAAGTGCTGGTCAAGGCTAAAGAACTTATAGCAAAAGGGGAAATTCAAACGGCTCTGGAGCTGGTTAATCCTTTTATGGATTACAGGGAGTATAAAGAAAGCCTGGACCTGCTTTTTATGCAACAGGACCATATCGCCTCTTTTGTCGAAGCGGTGGAGAAAAAAGATATCGCCAAAGCATATCAGCTGGTAAGCAAATATCCCATGATCAAAAGTTTGAGTTTATATCAAAACCTTGAAAAAATGTGGGAAAAAAGTTTTGCAAAAGCCAGAAAGGTATTGGAAGAAGATGAACTCAGGGGAAGAAAAAAAGCAAGCGAGATTTTGTCCGTTTACGAAAACATACCGCAAAAAGCAGAACTTGTCAGGCAGCTGCTGAGCAATATAGAAAAGTTCAGAGTGGCAGACAGATATATCAAAGAGCAAAACTTCAAAGCTTACTTTCAGCTGGTAAGCAAGTATGAGTTTTTACAAGATACCAGGCTTTACAAGCGGGTGGAAAACCTTGCCGAGTCGATGTACAAAACCGCACAATCCGAACTGGCAAAGCAACACTACGAGAGAGCAAAACAAAACTTTATCAATCTTTTGTACTTTCCAATGTACAAGAAAGAGGCGCAGGCCCAAATTCAAAAAATACAAGCATTGGTGAAGCTTGAACAGGCCATTGAAGCCAATGACAGTTCCTATGTTTATGAGCTTGTTGCAAAGTACCGCTTTCTGGCGTTTACAGACCGTTTTAAAGAGTTTAACAAGCCTTTTGAGCAAAAACTGCAACAAGCGGCGTTCCATGCCCAGTGCGGCAAAATGAAAATGGCAATCAAGCAGATAGAACCTTATATCAAGGTTGTCTCCTTGCGGGAAAAACTGGACAACTGTATCAAGATCGGATATCTCAAGCAGATTGAAAACGCGGATTTTTCAACCCTTGACCATGAAATGCTGATTGGAAAATATAAAACCCTCTTTGGTCTTGATGAAAATATAGAAGAGATATTCAAAAAAAATAAAAAAACGGATATTTTCAACAAAGCAAAACAGGCCGGCAAACGTTATGAAATCACACGCTATCCCGTCAGCCTCGTATAAAAGACAATGGTAAAAAAATACTTGATCAAAAACCGCCTCAAGCTTATATACGTAACCAGTGTGCAGGTGCAACGGCTTTTTGGTGATCTGGGCGCGGGGAGATATAAAAATATCAGTTTTGCAACCTCTCTGGACAGATTGCATACAGACCAGATCGCACGGGCGGACATTCTGGTGATAGATCTGGCATCACTGGAAAGTGATGCGCTGGCTGCCATATCACGGATAAAAAAACATAATGCCCATGTGAAAGTGTATGCGTCGCATGATAGTTTGCATACGCTGAAAAAAGTTTCCGAATATGATTTTAACCTGACTCTTTTGACACTGACGGGGTTGGCATAAACTGTTTTTTTTACTGTGCGACCCGCACGCGACATAAATATTTTCTATAATAGTTGCATAAAAAACGCCATAACGGAGTGAATCGTACATGAACCGCGAAATAGAGATTGAAAAGAATAAACTGATCATTTCAAAAACGGATAAAAAAGGATTGATTACTTACGGGAACCGTTACTTTACGGACCTCAGCGGATATCAGCCAAAAGAGTATATCGGTAAGCCCCACAACATAATACGGCATCCGGATATGCCAAAAACCGTTTTTAAGATTTTATGGGACACGGTGCGGGCCAAAGATGAGGTATTTGCCTATGTCAAAAACCAGACCAAAAACGGCAGTTTTTACTGGGTGTTTGCCAATGTAACGCCTTCATACGCTGAAAACGGCTCTGTGATCGGATATTATTCGGTCAGGAGGAAAGCATGTGAAACCGGTCTGAACAAGATGATCCCCCTGTATAAAAAGATGCGCGATGCTGAAAGGGTAGGCGGAATCAACGGGGGGATGAAGGTACTGGACGATGCACTGGATGCCTGCAAAAAAGAATATATGGATTTTATGATTGATCTGCAATACGCCACAGGAGAAGTCTCATGAAAAATATATCGTCACTGAACAAAGTCGAGTTTTTGGCGTATGCTTTAATCTTTGCTGCGCTGATCTTTCTCATAACGTGCGCAATCGGCTACAGTCAGGATATATCCTCATCGCTGAATATGGTTTTTCCCGTTGTGATGGGTGTGTTTATTGTTTTTCAAATTTTACAGGTTAAAAAGATCAAGAAAGACTTGGAATATGCCGAAGAAACGGTAACACAGATCACTGAAGGCAACATGGAACTGCGGTTGACGGGTGCCCTCAGCGGCGGACGGGTAGAAAAACTTTTTTTGAGTTTCAACTCCTTTTTAAACCAGGTTGAAACTTATAACAAGGAGGTGAAATCCGTCATCGATTATATCAGCAGGGAAAAATACAACAGGCTTATAGACAGCAGCGGTTTAAATCCGACATTTACCCAGTACGCAAACGGTATCAACAAAGCGGTACAAACGATGAAAGAGGAACACTATACGAAGCTGCATTCGGAGTTGAATTCGGATTTAAGCCGGTTGAACCAGGGATCCAAAGGGATGGATGCCGTGCGCGACAGTTTGAACCAAAACGTTTCGGAGTTGAAAAACATTTACCGTAAAACCCAACAGATGGCGCAAATATCCAATGAGAGCATATCTTCCATGAAAGAGATCAGAGAGGAGTTGGATAATTTAACGATCAATATAGAACAAAACAGCAGTACCGTCGATACGCTGGTAGAAAAAACCCAGGAGATCGACGGTATCGTGGATATGATTAAAGATATAACCGAGCAGACAAACCTGCTCTCACTCAACGCCGCCATCGAAGCGGCCCGGGCCGGGGAAAGCGGCAGAGGGTTTGCGGTGGTAGCCGATGAGGTCAGAAAGCTCGCAGAACGCACGCAGAGGGCTACGGGCGAGATCGATATAATCACAAAATCCTTTCAGCAGGAATCACAATCCATTCATGAGAAGTCGGAACTGATGACAGAAGGCGCAAAGAGTTCAGGTGAAAAACTGTCTGTTTTTGAAAGGACTTTAAACGATATGGAGGAAGATGCCGGTCAAATGGTTTTTTCCATTGAATCTATCGAAAACTCAACCTTTGTCACGCTTGTAAAAATCGATCACGTGGTATTTAAAGCCAATGCGTACGCCTCCATATTTCTTGGCAAAAAGCAAGCTGATTTCGGTAATCATCACCAGTGCCGCATGGGAAAATGGTATGACCATGAGGGTAAAAACCGGTTTGGTCACTTAAAAGAGTTTGCCGCCCTGGAAATACCGCACAAAAACGTCCACGATAATGTCTTAGAAAGCATACAATGTTTGAATGAAAAACACGGATGCATCATGAACAAAAACAGAATCTACAATAATTTCCAATCAATGGAAAATTCCAGTATAGAACTCTTTGAAAAAATGGATGATATGTTGGATGCGTATAAAAACAACCGTTAGAGGTGAATTTTGAGATTGGAGTGTACAATGAGATGATGCCGGAGACTGTAAAAGAACTGATGATTTTTATGACCGGGATGTTTGTCGGTATAGGGATTGTACTGCTGGTGGGTTGGGAAAAATTGACTTATTAAGCACTTTCTTTAAAAGAGCGGTTTGCTCTTTTAAAGGGCGCTAACCGGATAAGATCAGACTTTGTTTTATAATTTAAACTTCGCAAGCTGCTTATCAAGATCGCTTACCATCTGATTGAGAAGATCCGCCGTTTTGGTAATTTCCTCGGTACTGGAAGAGTCTTCTCTGGTCAGGGTATTGATAGCGTCCATTTTATGACTGATCTGTTTGATGGCCGTTCCGACCTCTTTTGACCTGGATACCGAATCTGCGGAGGCTTCCTGTGCTTTTTGCAACACAGATTCGGAATCGGCAATACTGTCGTTAATACTTTGCACCATCTGGTGAATATGTTCAAACCGTTTAAAATTCCCATCCATCATTTCTGAAGAATCCACAATCGATTGGATTACGACCCCTACTGTCGTTTCAATCTCTACCAAACTTTTTTTCGTTCTTTCCGCCAGCTTTCTGACTTCGTCTGCTACCACCGCAAACCCTCTGCCGTGTTCTCCGGCCCGGGCAGCTTCGATGGCGGCGTTGAGCGCAAGCAGGTTGGTCTGTTCTGCAATATCGTTGATCATACCCAGAACATTTTTGATCTGATCGACTTCCTCGTTGAGCTGGTTGAGTTTTTCATTCACACTTTGTTCGCTGTGCAGCGATTCATCGATTTCACGCGAAAATTCTTCCATCTGCCTGGCTGATTCTCCCATCTTGCTTCCCGCATCTTCCAGTTCGCTACTGACCCCCTGTGCTCCCTCTATGGAAATGTGGACATCCTGCGAAGCCTTTTTCGTATGGTCGTTAACTTCCTCGACGACCTTTATATGCTGCAAACTGCGTTCCTGGATCGCATGTGCCGTTTGGTCCAGGCTGGATGCGTAACCTACATTTTCATGTGACGCGTCACGGGTTTGCTTGAGCGTGCTGCGCACAGATTCCATCCGCTGCATACTTTCGATAAGAGCATACACTTCTTCGGGGATTTTTTTAAAGCGGGTTTCAGAGAAGTTTACCGTCCAGTCCCCGCTGCTGAGCTGGTCGATTTTGGCTATAACCGATTCTAAGGGTTTGAATCCGCGCTGAACAATCAGGTATGCGACGATAATACCCAGTACGACAATAAGCCCGATGATTGCCGAAGAGATAACTTCATTGCGCAGTTGGGCACTGGCTTCGGCCGTGGCGTCATGAAGCCGTACCAGGTAACCCAGCCTGGTGCCCAGGGAGTTTTTCAACTCCATCGCGTAACTTTTGATTTTACGCTCACCGCTGTCATGAAGTGCGGCGTGCTGCTTTTCCCCCGATGGAAGCATCCCTTTGGAAAATTGCAGTTTTTGTAAACCGCGGGCCTGGACTTGACCTTTGTTGTTGGTGATATAATAAGACGCGTTTTCTATCTTGTCCAGGTTTTTAAGCGTATTGGAAAGCCGCTTGGCCAAAATAACGCTTCCTACCATTACGTCTTTGTGATATACCGGTGAAGATACCGCCGCGACGATAGTACCGTCTATATTGGTCAAGCCCCGATACAGTCTGTGCTTTTGCAGCGTTGCCTGCAGCAGCCTGCTTTGAATATTGGACACTTTGATATCAAGTTTATCCGAAGAACTTCTTTTATAGACCACATTGCCGCTTTTATCCAAGAAAACAAGCAGCAGCTCCTTTGTTCCGCCGGTGATTGTATTAAAAGGGGTCTGGGCAAAATCTTCCAGTAACTGCGCATCTTTTTTGTAAAGTCCCAAACCCGCATCTTTGTAGTTAAATTCATCATATGCTGAAACCAGGGGCTGTAGCAGTGATTTTTGCTGGGCTTTGAAAATCTTTGGAATATAGGAAAAATTGGCCTGCTGTACTTTTGATTTATAATTTTCATCGCTGACTTTTTTAAACAAAAACTGTGTTGCCGATGAGAGCAGGATCGCCGTGATTAGTACCAGAATGATTTGCAGTTTCAGTGATAGTTTTGCAGTTTTCATCTTCTATCCTTAATAGGGTTTGACGACCGGGTTTTTTGACCCGTCTTGATATTGATGATCCCTGTAAGAGGGAAATCCGTCGCGAAAGTAGTAGATCGTTCCCAGGTTTTTCCCACGGGGATCTGTTTTTTTCCACGAAAGAAGTTTCTGGGTCGCTTTTTGTGCCCTGGTACAGCTGTGACCGTTGCAAAAGACCAGTACGTCGGAAATAAATCGCGGGTGATTGAGAATATTGTCAAGGTTGAACTTTTCGGGTTTTTTGATATTGAGATGGACCGCTCCGGGGATACTGCCGCCTTGTTTGAGATCTTTTATCTTGCGGGTATCGATGAAAAGTACTTTACGCACCTGTCTGCCGTTTTTATCGGTATAGTTTTGCATCATCTGCGCAACCTCCTCTGCCGCCACCTTTGTACTTCCCGGAATCTGTTCTGCCGAAACCTTTGCCCATACCGGAATTGTCAACACTGCAGATAATAATACAGCTAATACAGTTTTCATCGTTTTCATTTCAACCTCCTGATATTGAAACCATTATAATAAAAAGTTATGTCAATAAAAAGTTAAGAAATGTATTTTGTAAAATAAATTGACAATATAACGATACTTTATTTTTATCATTAAATTTAAAGAAGATTTACTCTTTGTTCAGAAGAAAGCTTTGCAAACATATGATATAATATCCCCAACACAAAGAGAGAAAAGGAACCGTTTTGCTAGAGTATGCGACTTTGAAAAAACTGCTGTTTAAGCTTGATCCCGAAAGAGCGCACGAAGTGGCCGCGTTCGCGCTGAAATCGGCACAGCGGGTGCCTATGGTGCTCAACCCGCTGGTACAAAAAAACTTTGTCGATGACAAGGTGTTGTATCAGCGGCTTTTTGAGCGTGATTTTCACAACCCCGTGGGCCTTGCCGCTGGATTTGATAAGGACGGGGATTTTTTCAAGGCGCTTTTAGCCCTTGGCTTTGGTTACACCGAGATCGGTACCGTCACGCCAAAACCCCAGCGGGGCAATCCCAAGCCAAGGCTTTTTCGTCTGATAGAGGAAAAATCGCTGCAAAACGCGATGGGGTTTAACAACAGGGGCAGTTACCATATGAGTAAAAACCTGCAAAAGCATTATCCTTTTGCCACCCCGCTTGGGATCAATATCGGCAAGAACAAAACCACCGAAGAATCCGATTCGCTGGGTGATTATGAAACGCTTTTTAAAGCTTTCAGCACGGTGGGCGATTACCACGTGGTCAATATTTCAAGCCCCAACACCCCGGGCCTGCGCGATCTGCAGAACGAACAGTTTATCAAAGCCCTTTTCAAAGTGGCCAAAGAGTGTACAAACCGGCCCGTACTGCTCAAACTCGCGCCGGATATGGAACCCTCTGAGGCAGTAGAACTTGCAAATACGGCCGTAGATGCCGGTGCGGCGGGCATCATCGCGACCAATACCACTATTGATTACAGCCTTACCAAAAACGCTAAAGACACAGGCGGCATCAGCGGCGCATTGCTTAAAGACAAAAGCTATGAACTCTTTTACGCGCTTGGCAAGGCGCTGCACGGCAAGACGACACTGATCAGCGCCGGGGGTATCGACAGCGGCGAAGAAGCGTATCGGCGTATCAAAGCAGGCGCCAGTCTGGTACAGGTCTATTCTGCGTTGGTTTATGAGGGTCCGGGCCTTGTAAGACGGATCAATCAGGAGTTAAGCGAACTTCTTAAACAAGACGGTTATGAAAGTATCACTCAGGCGATAGGAGCTGATCTGTAGGAGTTTGTTATGATACGAAACTTTTTATTATTTTTATTTTTCGCAGGAGCAGCAATGGCAAGTACCTTACCACAGCATTATGTACAAAAACTGGACAACGGATTGGAAGTTGTCGCGATCCCGATGAAAAACGGCAGCGACGTGATCACCACAGACGTGTTTTATAAAGTCGGCAGCCGCGATGAAGTCATGGGTAAAACAGGCATCGCGCATATGCTTGAACATCTTAATTTCAAATCCACAGACAACCTTGAAGCAGGCGAGTTTGACGAGATTGTCAAAGGCTTTGGCGGGGTCAACAACGCCGCGACAAGTTTTGATTATACGCATTATTTTATCAAAAGTTCCAATAAAAATATCGACAAATCCCTTGATCTGTTTGCCGAACTGATGCAAAACCTTCACCTCAAAGATGAAGAGTTTCAGCCAGAACGGGACGTAGTGGCAGAAGAGCGTCGCTGGAGAACGGATAACAACCCCGTGGGCTACCTGTACTTTCGGTTGTTTAACCACGTCTACAGTCTGCACCCCTACCACTGGACGCCCATTGGTTTTATGGACGATATCCAAAAATGGACTATCGACGATATCAGGGATTTTCACGAAAAATACTACCAGCCCCAAAACGCCGTTATCGTCGTCGCAGGTGATATCGACAAAGAGATCGTTTTTGACAAGGCTAAAAAACATTTCGGCGCCATCAAAAACAGCGGTCCCATTCAGCGCAGGGAGTACGTGGAGCCAGATTACGAAGAGGAACAAACGTTAACGGTGTATAAAGAAACCGATGCGCAGGTACTTGCGATGGCGTATAATATCCCCGATTTCGCGCATGAGGATCAGGTGGCGTTATCGGTTTTAAGTGAACTCTTAAGCGGAGGCAAAAGCAGCCGGCTGCATGAACGCATCGTCAATGAAAAACGGTTGGCCAACCAGGTGGCGGCGTTTAATATGGAACTCAAAGACCCCGGCGTATTTTTGTTTATGGCTATGTGCAATCCCGGTGTGCAGGCTCATGAAGTCAAAGAACAGATCCAAAAAGAGTTAGAGCGAATCAAAACCGGAAAGATCAGCGACGAAGAGATCGAAAAGGTCAAGGTCGCGACAAAAGCGGATTTTGTTTTTAACCTTGAAGATTCCAGCAGTGTGGCCGACGTATTTGGCAGCTACTACGTCAGAGGCGACATCGATCCGCTGCTGGAGTATGAAGAAGCGGTACAAAGCATTGACAAAAAGACGCTGCAGGAAGCGGCGAAGAAATACTTCAAGTACCCTGTTACCGCTATTTTGAAAAACCCGCAGCCTTAAGTTTTCGGTAGCCGCGCCGGCTGATGCGCTGCAGGGGAAACTTGTAGCGCCAAAAGACGTAATGCTTGATCAAATGCCCTAAAAACCCGCCCAGAAACACTTTGCCGTACAGATCACACGCGGCGTAGCGGCCGCCAAGCGCGACAAGCGTACCTTCGATAAAGGGTTTGCATTCACATAGCGGTTTTTCCTTGATTGACGCGATGATATTTTGCGCCGCGATCAGTCCGCTTTCTCTTGCCACGGTGACGTTTGGCGGCATCTGCTGACCGTTTTCATCTTTGATAACGCACGCGTCCCCTGCGGCAAAGACCTCTTTGCTGCCGGGAACCCTTTGGTGTTTGTCCACATACAGCTGCCCGATACCGTTTTTTTCTACATCCAACCTGGACGTCAGGTTGGCCGCTTCGATACCGCCTGCAAAGATCAGGAAAGAATAGGGCAGTTTCGCGCCGTTGTCCAGATAGACGTATTTTTCATCGCAGCTGCTCATCCTCGTACCGCTGACGGTGTTGACCCCAAGGGCGTTCAAACGCTTTTGACTGCGCTCAACCAGTCGCCTGTCCTGTTGCTTTAAAACCGCTCCCGAGCCGCTGATGAGGGTGATTTTCATACTTTCGCAGGCAAACATTCCTCCCCGCAGAAATTTTTTGGCAAAATGCGCCATCTCCGCAGCGATCTCCACGCCCGAAAGGCCGCCCCCGGCGACAACGATGTGGCTTGGTTCGCATTTTTTGCACTCCTGTTCAATCCGTTTGAAAATACTTTGTTCAAAATCCTGTTTAAACTCCAGAGCTTTGTGCAGCTTTTTTAAATCATCGCTGTGATCCAGTCCCTGAAGTGTTTTGGGAAAGGCGGTTCGCGCGCCTATGGCAAGCAGGAGATAGTCATAGCGCAAGCTGCCCTCATCGGTTGTTTGCAGCGTTTTTTCCGTGAAATCGATATCGGTAACCCTGGCATTAAGAAAGCGTAAGTGATCATGGTCAAACCCCGCACACAGGGTGGACAGATCAATGGTAACATCGCTGAGGTCTGTTTTATTGGCGATAAAGTCATACACTTCAGGCTGCATATTGTGGTAAGAGTGCTTGTCTATAAGCGTGATCTTTATATCCTTGTGCCCGGCTAATTCTCTCAGGGCGTAGATACCGGCGTATCCGCCTCCAAGAATAACGACGTGTTTCACGGCGATCCTTTTATTTTTGGTGGCCTTTAAGCGCGATATTGGCGTTTAAAAAACGCTTGTCCTTGGTAACCTCTTTTTCAGTGAGCTTTTCAAGCCATGTTGGGATTTGGAGTTTTTTGATATCCTCGCTTGTTTTATACTCGATCTCTGCGACTTTGAAATTAACCGGAGAAACAAAAACATCGACAACGATCTCTTTAAACTCGTCGGTTTCAAATTTATAACGTGTTTTTTCAATCACGCCCAGTGAATCCGGCAGCAGCATTTCAAATTCGTCTTTGTCGATATACTTTTCCTCTTCTTCGCGTTTAAGCGGGTCGCTTCCTGTCTTGACCGTCATGACATAGCGGTCGTTTTCTTTGCGAACACGCTTGGTATAATCCTCCCGGACATCGATATATGCCTGAATGATATCGATTTTGTTATACTTTAAGTTGCTAAATTGTAAAATGGTTACAATGTCGCAATCTTTGAGTAAAAATTTGCGTTCGATCTCTAAATTGTGCATCCCGTGCCCTTTATTAGTAAGCTGTATCGTTTCTTTAACCAAAAATGATACCAAAAAGATTTGAAAAAACATTGAGGAGTCACCATGGCTTTTTCGCTTAATCCCCACAAACACGCGCAGCATCGGATTAAAAAGATTTATAAATCCCAGATGCAAAAGATGGTAGAAGAAAGTTATGCCAAGAATATCAGCTACGCCAAGGCGGTGCATCAGATCCGCAAGCGCTGCAAAAAGATGCGGGGCGTGCTGCGGCTGATACGCTATGATCTCAAGCATCCCGAACTGTACAGGGAACAAAACGAATTTTTCAAACAGACGGCTAAACTGCTTGGTGCCAGCAGGGATCAAAAGGTACTGGCCGATACCTACGGTAAACTGGTGCGCAAATACCGCCTGGATGTACAGGATTTTGGCAGTCTGGAGCAGATTATCGATGAGTTCAAACAGGATTTAAGTGCGCAGCAGTATGAAAAACTGCTGCAACAAGTCCGGCAGCGTATTGAACAAAACTTTGCCGTTGTCTCAAAACTGCAGCTGCAAAAAGGCGGGGCCGATACGGTGCATACCGGGGTTAAAAAGAGTTACAAAAAAGCAAAAAAGCGCAGCAAAGAAGCTTTTTTGCGTCCAACGCAGGAAAATTTCCATGAATGGAGAAAATGGGTCAAATACCATATGTTTCATCTGCAGATGCTGCAAAAAAGCAGCGGCTGTATGCTGGATATGCGCCACAGGGAGTTGAAAGAACTAGGTGATATCCTGGGCGATGAACACGATCTGAGCGTTTTTGAAAGCTTTTTGCACGGACAAAATATTTCGCACCAGCAGGAGATGCAGGCAATTATTTACAAAGAACAAACATATCTGCGCGCCCGGGCCAAAAAGATAGCCAAGCCGCTGTTTTGCGCCAAGCCCAAGGTATACGCCAAAGCCATTCTTGAATTAAGCGAACTTTAGCTTTGGGGTATAAGGGGAAATTCGACCCAGCTGCCGCCCTCTTTTGAGGTAAGAATGAAGTTGGTATTTTTTGCCAGCAGCTTGGTTGCTTCATCCAGCCTGCATCCCTTGGCTTCCAGGCTGATGCAGCAGACCTGGTATTTTTTTTCCCCGATCTTGATGAATTCACCCAGTTTTAAAAATGAACGAATTTTAATGCACGGGGCGTGTTTATAACTTTCAAGCAGGGCGTTAAAAAGTTTTAAAAAGTGATCGATATTGAGCTTTGTCTCCGGGATGGTCAAGTCGTATTCTTCTGTAAGTTCCACCTCGCTTCCGTGCAATACGGTGTTTTTGGATAGTTCTATCATCGTATACAGGTTTACCGGCCGGTATTTTTCATCGATGGTAATATGGTTGGTATCCACGGTTTTTTTATACAGTTTGATGCCAAGATACTGTTCATCCACATAGCCCACCAAGATAGCGTAGTAGCTTTCTTTAAAATCCAGATCGATAAAGGTGCGTTTAAAGCCAAAGCTTTGGGGCGCGTTTTGCAACGCGAGGTCGTAAAGCTTTTTATAAGAAACAAACGAGAGTAGAAAATCGGCTTTTTTATTGTATTTTTGTACACCCCCGCTGCTGTTAAAAAGAATAAAGGGATCCAGATCGTTTTCAATGAGTTCTTCGTAAAATTCCAGCATCTACAGCTCCAATCCGTATTCGGCGATCTTTTTTCGCAGAGTGACGCGGTTGATGTTTAAGCGCTTTGCCATTTGCAGCTGGCTTTTAAAACGTGTTTTGGCCGCTTTTAAAAGCGCGATATCAAAGATAGCCAGCAGCTGCCGGTAATCGTTGTGTTCTTGCAAATGTTTTTCAAAAAAGTGCTCCATTACATCCATGAGTTTGTCTTTGTCCAGGTTGTTAAAAAGCAGGCTTTTGTAAATCGATTCTTTCAAGCTGATCGCATTTTGGCTCAGATCACACTGGATATCGTCGCGGTCAATGTCGTCGGTGAAAAAAAAGGTCTCTCTGGCATCTTGTAAAAAGATCTCTTTGAGTTTGTCCGCGTCTTCGGGTCTGTTTTCAAGGGTAGAAAGTTCAATTTTGACCAAGAATTTCTCCAGGTAGCTGCTGTTGAAACTGTTGGCCGTGGCAATAACCTTGATGTCATACTCGCCGATAGCGTCTAAAAACTGGGTGGCGTTGCTCAAGCGCTCTAAATTATATAAGATCACTTCACCAAATTCACCCGG
>CAYUAC010000016.1:21803-25192 GCA_964442515.1 uncultured Campylobacterales bacterium
CGATCTTCTGGTCTTTGTATAAACGGTAAAAGTTTGTCGCCTCGTATGCTCTGCACTCTTTACATACTGCCTTGGCAAGCAGCTTTTTACCCACGCCGCGCGGCCCCGTAATCAGCACGTTTACAGGCATTGATGCTGCGATATTGGCCATATGCAGTGCTTTTTTGGCCTCCTCGGAGTATGCGATGAACTCTTTCATTGCTTTCCTTGTATATTTTATATCCATAATCATATATTCTTTTGCATAAAAAGTCAATTTAGCTTTTTTGCGTATGCCTGGTCAGGTAGATAAATACCGCCAGTGAGATAATGATCAGTGAAACCCCGGTGATCAGATACAGTGCGTTGACCATATTGGTAAAATCATCGATAGCGATTTTAAATACCACCATCAGTGATTCGATCGACAGTGCGATAATAATACTGATAAGAAACTTCGTAAGCACCTTTATTTCCATTGCGCGTTTCTTGGAGTAGCTTTTAAAAAACACTTCCTGTTCCAAAATCGTTTTGGCCAGGTCAAAGATCGCCAATCCAAGCGTCAAAGCGACGATAGGCTTAAAGATGGTATCCAGATCAAACTTCAGTTTAAACAGAAAGTTGATCACGAAATCCACCGCCGCGTACCCGATGATAAAAACGGAAAAAAGCCCCATAATAACGCCTGTCAGCAGGTAAAAAAACTTTGTCATACTGTTAAGACGGTCATTAAGTTCGATCAGTCCAAGCCGTTGCAGCAGTTTGCTAAGGTCAAAATCCAAAAGCAGCAGGTGGTCTTTTTCCTTTTTGATCAGCGTAATACAGTTGTTGCCCGTTGCCGTGGAGATGTAGGGCTTGGTTATGGCGATCTCGTCGTTGTCAAATTCGGTTTTGTCCAAAAGATAGCTTCTGTCCCTGTCCAAGGCGTGAGTGTCTGTTTTATTAGCAAAGATATTGGGGCTGGTTTGCCTGAGTGTTTTTTTATCCAGAATGTAGATCAGTTCCAGGGATTTGAAATGTTTAAACAGGTTGCCGAATTTCTCCAGGGCAAACGCGTCAACCTCGCCGCTGTTGTGCAGCGTTTCGACTAAAAAGGTTTTGATCTCCTCTTTGTGTTCATTGTAAATCTCTATAAATTCCCGCATCGGTGCTCCTTTGTTTTGTCTTACATTATTATACATATTGCTGTATATATATTGAAATTACTGCTGTATATAAAGTATACAGTATAGGTGTATAAAAGCATGTGGATATTGTCTATAATTGGGATGTAAAAACAAAAAAGGAGCGAAAATGGAAACGTTTTCTGATGTGGGGTATATCCTCGACGGGTTTTTAATGGTAATCGCAGGTATCCTGGTTATGTGGATGGCTGCCGGTTTTTCGATGCTGGAAGCGGGTTTGACGCGGACAAAGAACAATGTGGTTATTTTGACAAAAAATATTTCGCTTTTCTCAATCGCGTCGATCATGTTCTTTTTGATCGGGTACAACCTGATGTATGGAAGCGGTAACGCGTTTATCGGGAGCGGCTTTGCGCTTAGCGGTTTCAGCAGTGAGGACTTGGGACATTCGGTTATGGCTGACTTTTTCTTCCAGGTTGTTTTTGTCGCGACGGCTGCATCAGTCATCAGCGGTACGATCGCTGAGCGTATGCGCCTTTGGCCGTTTTTGATCTTTGTGGTCGTACTAAGCGGCGTGATCTATCCTATCCAGGGACACTGGACATGGGGCGGAACCGAACTTGGCGGCTTGATAAGCGGCTTTAGCGACTTTGCCGGATCGACTATCGTTCACTCTGTCGGCGGCTGGGCCGCACTTGCGGGTGTACTGCTGCTTGGCGCCAGACGCGGCAAGTTTGCCAAAGACGGCAGCGTGCGACCGATCCCCGGTTCCAGTATGCCATTGGCCACACTTGGTACCTTTATCCTGTGGATGGGATGGTTTGGTTTCAACGGCGGTTCGCAGCTTGCCCTTGGCAGTAAAGAAGATATCGACGCGGTCGGTATGGTTGTAGCTTCAACCAATATGGCAGCAGCTGTCGGTGCGGTAACGGCAGCAGTGGCAACACAGCTGATCTATAAAAAAGTGGATCTTACCTTTGTGCTTAACGGTGCGCTTGCCGGTCTGGTTTCTGTTACGGCTGCTCCTGATAGCGGTATGTGGTACGCAACCATCGTCGGTTTTGTCGGTGCATTGCTGGTAGTATTTGCGGTGCCTTTGTTTGACAAGTTCAAAATCGACGATCCCGTCGGCGCTCTGTCGGTGCACCTGGTAGCCGGTATCTGGGGTACGCTTGCAGTAGGTATCTTTACGGGTACGGCAACCTTTTTCGATCAGTTAAAAGGTGTGGTCGTCATCGGTATCTTTGTTTTTGTCGCTTCCTTTATCGTCTGGTTCATCCTGGATAAAACCATGGGGCTTCGAATCAGCGAAGAAGAAGAGGTTGACGGCGAGGATATCCACGAAACGGGTCTGGAAGCCTACCCTGAATTTAAACGAAACTAAGAAAGGAAAGAAGCTATGAAAAAAATAGAAGCAGTAATCAAACCCTTTAAACTCGAAGACGTCAAAGACGCGCTTTTAGAACTGGGGGTGACTGGCATGACCGTTACCGACGTCAAAGGCCACGGCCGGCAGCAGGGCCACAGCGAACTCTACAGAGGCGCGGAATACGTGGTCGATTTTCTGCCCAAACTCAAAGTTGAAGTCATCGTTGATGACTCCATCACCGACGAGGTCGTTAAAACCCTCGTCTCAGCCGCCAGAACAGGCAAGATCGGTGACGGCAAGATATTTGTCACCGCTTTGGAAAACATCGTCCGTATCAGAACGGGCGAAGAGGGCAGCGAAGCGATGTAAGTCAGCGTTTTTGTTTGTAAAGAACAATAAGTACTCCTCCTACAATAACGGGCACGACCCCCAGCATCTGTGCGGGGGTCGGAACTTCATGTAACAGAAAATACGCAAATCCCATCGTATACACCGGGCCCAAAGCCGTCATCGCGCCGGCTTTGGTAACGCTGATGCGGTGGATTGCCTCAATCCAAAAAATCTTTGAAAGACCAAGCAGCAAAAAGCCGTTGATAAACAGCAGCCACAACACGGCGGATATATCGCCCAAATCCGGAGCGCTGTCAAGCCAAAAAGCCAGGGCAAACAGCAGCGGAATGGACAGCAGCGTACGGACAAAAAGAAGACTGTGGGCACCGACGTTGCGGCGGGTTCTTTGCTGGTAGTAGTTGGCAACCGGCGCGATCATCGCCGCAATGAGTACCAAAATATCGCCTTTGTTCAGATCAAGGCCTTTGGCTTTAGTGAGGATAATAACGGCTCCGCCGGCCATCAAAAACGCGCCCACTACCTGCAACCGGGTGATGGGTTCTTTTTTCAAAACGTTAAAGAATAAA
>CAYUAC010000017.1:0-7598 GCA_964442515.1 uncultured Campylobacterales bacterium
TGGAAAAATACAGCGCGATGCCGTGTTCATCGGCTGCCTGGATTACTTCATCGTCTCTGACGCTGCCGCCTGGTTCGATGATAGCGCCCACGCCGGCTTTGGCCGCGGCGTCGATACTGTCACGAAACGGAAAGAACGCTTCGCTTGCCATCGCGCAGCCGCTGACATCGAGGTTTTGTTCTTTCGCCTTTTTCAGCGCACACTGGGCGGCATCAACTCGGCTTGTCATCCCCATACCAACGGCCACAAGCGCGCTGTTTTTGACATACGTTACGCAGTTGCTTTTGGTAAGGCCTGCGAGTTTATACGCGATCTCCATATCTTTTTGCTGCTGGGTTGAAGCCTCTGTTTTGCTTTTAAGATGCGCGTTTTTGACTTCATTGTCGCAGATGCAGTCGCTGTTTTGATACACAAACCCGCCTTGGATATGTTTGAAATCATGGCTATCTTGTGCGGGCTGCAAAAAGTCGCTGTTTTGGCTAAAAAGCTTGAGGCGCTTTTTCTTTTCAAACTCTTGCAGCGCGCCCTCTTCAAAGCCTCCGGCAATCACTACTTCCAAAAAGATTTCATTCATCTTTTGCGCCATTTTCTCCGTAACCACGCCGTTTACGGCAACCACGCCGCCAAAGGCTGAAAGCGGATCACATTTGAGCGCCTCGCTGTAGCTTGCAAGCAGATCATCTTTAATAGCAAAGCCGCAGGGGTTGCCGTGCTTGACGATACACACAGCCGGCTGGCTGCCAAAGCTGCTTGCGATCTTGACCGCGCCGCTGAGATCGGTGAGGTTATTAAAACTGGCTTCGCCTTTAAGCGTACTGAAGTGCTTGTCAAAATGGTCTTCAAACTGATACAGCGCCCCTTTTTGGTGGGGATTTTCGCCGTATCTGGTGTCTTGGACCTTGCTGCCTACCACAAACTGTTTATCGCCAAAGCCCTCGTTGAAGCGTTCATTCATATAATTTGCGATCATAGCGTCATACGCGGCGGTATGTTCATACGCTTTTATCATCAGGCTTTGTCTAAAGCGCAGGTCGTCGCTTTTATCCCGCAGACGCTCAAGCACGCTTGTGTAATCGTTTTTATCGGTGACAATCAGCACATCCGCAAAGTTTTTGGCCGCGCTTCGCACCATCGCGGGACCGCCGATATCGATATTTTCGATGATGGTGTCAAAATCCTGTGTTTTGGCTATGGTCTCTTTAAAGGGATACAGATTCACACATACCAGATCGATGCCCTCAATACCGTGGCCCTCCACCGTCTGCTTATGGTCTTCATTATCTCTTTTGTACAAAATCCCGCCGTGGACGTAAGGATTCAGCGTCTTAACGCGCCCGTCCAGCATCTCGGGAAACTTGGTTACTTCACTGATATCGATCGCTTCAATACCCGCTTCTTGGACTTTTTTAAGCGTACCGCCTGTGCTGACAATCTCAAATCCGAGGTTTTGCAACCCCTGCGCAAACTCACTCACACCCTCTTTGTCACTGACTGAAATCAATGCTCGCATCTATTTCCTTTAACTCTGTTTTTTTGCAATTTTATCCAAACTCACCTTGCCAATCCCTTCATGGCGATGGTTTTAATCTCTTTGATGATCTCTTTTTGCCGGTTGTAAATATATTCCAGCAGATAACTCTCATCGGGTTCATCCAGTTCAAAGATGATGACTGCTTTGACGTAGCGTTCATCAACCTCTTCAAACTTGATCAGCTTGCCCTCGATCTGGGCGTTAAAAAAGCCTTCATCCATACTTTCTATGGGGATGCGAAACAGTACCCACACATCCCCCCGTTCAAACTGTTGTGAAGCCGCTTTTGGAAGCTTAATCGCGATGGATTTGATCGACAGATCCAGTATCTCTCCAGAATGCACCACCCTGTCCTGCTTGATCTTGGCGGGGAAGCGAAAATCGCTTTGAACCCTTGTGGTTTCTCTGTTGTTGGCCGAATGTTCCAGCAGTCTGGGATAAGTAAAAATGCCTAACGATTTTTTCAAATCGATATGCACCACTTCCACCTCCAAATCCTTTGGCAGATTCACAGATTGAATCACCGTACTTTTTTCAACCTGCATCGCGTACAGCTGGACATTTTTGACCTCGGCATATATATGATTGTTTTCAATCTTGGAGATAAAAGCGGTGGTGGAGATATGCACGCCTTTGTAAATATTGAGCAGCTTCAAAGGAGCGTTGTTATACATAATATTGCTGAGATAGCGATAAATTTTCTGGGTATCATCCATGGCTTCACTGATCTGAGAAAGCTGAAAATAGTCGTACTGGCGGGCCTGCTCCGCGCTTAGCGCATCGTTAAAGAAGGTATCAATGATATTGATTGTTTTGTTGACATCTTTTTGGCTGTCGATTCCGATGCTTGCAAATTTCAAAAACGGAATAATCTTATCGGCAAACACTTCCTCCCCGATGGTTTTATTAAGCGCCTGCAGCGTTTCATCGATCACATCTTTTTTTCTGTTTTCAACCAGCAGTACAAACCCTCCGGCCTGCCACGACGCAAGCAGTGCGGAGTTGTCGATGCTTTGCTGGATATAGCGGCCGACCTGCTTGGAAAATTCAAAGGTTTCGTAACTGCCGTTTGCTTCCCTGATCGAATCAAAATTACTCAGACTGGCCATAACGATGCAGAAACTGTTCTGCGTTGCTACCTGCAGATGAGCGATGGCGTTTTTGAGCTCTTCGATAAAGCCGATACGATCATGCATACTGTCTTTGTTTTGAAAAAGCGCGGATGGAATAGGAACCAAAGCGGCGATAACGCTGTCGTTTTGGATAAAACTGGAACCAAGAAAGGTTTGCGAACCGCTTTTAGCCACATCGATTTCTAACAGTTTTTGGCTCTGTTTGCCAAAAAGCACTTCCAAAAGCGGCGTATTTTGTTCCATGTACTGCCTGGCAAACTCCTCTTTTGATTCGATGCCAAGCAGCTCTTTGGCATAACTGTTGATAAAAACGGGTTTATTGTGCCTAAGCATTATAAGCGCCTGCAGCTTTGCGTTTGTAATCATTTCGTGGCGCTTAACCTGCAACTGTTTTTCATACACTGCCAGAGCTTTTTTATCAACCAGCGCAAACACTTTCCGCAGGGCGCCGCTTTCAATCCTGTCGTTTTCAACAAAACTGACATTGTAACGAAGGGCGTTTTTTAAGAAAGTAAGATTGTTATACAAAGGGGTAAAAACTGCGACGGTGACATTTAAATTGACAACAGACAAAAACAGCTTTTTGATATCTTTATCTTTAAATACGATAAAAACAACATCAAAATCGATCGTTTCCAGCCCCGCAAGGGTATCAAGATCGAGTCGGCGGGTGCTTTTGTAGCGCTTTTGAACCTCTTGCAGCAACGTTTCGTCTTCCCCGACAAACCCGGCTTTCAGCGCCTCGGACAACTCCTGTGTCTGTTTTTCCATCGGCTAACTTTACACGCTGTTAATGATCATCTTTTTTCAAATACTTTTTGGGGTATTCAAAAAGTATTTCGCTGCCGCCGGCCTTGCCTACATCTCTCCAGTTGTTGACTTTAAACTCCATACCGTAAACGGCGGCGGTGGGAATGTTTTTGATATATTTGCCCGTTAAAAACTCCGCAAGCATATTCAGCCCCGGGTTGTGGCCGACGATAAAAATTTCGTGCAGAGAATTATCCAGGGCATGAATAAGCTTAAGCAGATCTTGATAGCTTGCTTCATAAATATTTTCATCATAGCTGACGACCGTCTCTTCTAACTCCGAAGCGATCTTATCAGCCGTTTTTCGCGCTCTTTTAGCCGGCGAAGCGTAAATGACGTCGGGATTGAGCTGTTTGGCTTTGATCAAAGAAGCCATAAACGGCAGATCCCGCTTGCCCCTTTTATTCAATCCCCGCTGAAAATCACTGACGGGTTTTTTCCAGCTTGATTTGGCGTGCCTGATAAGGTAAACTGTTTTCATACCATCCCTTTACCATTCTGTCGTTGGGTTTTAGTATACTCAAATTTCAATTAAAAAGTAAAATCGTCCGATTTTGGTTTTTAAAAAGCATTTTTTTAAGAAAATTTTGTTATTTAAAACGCCCAATGCAGGCGCTTCCAAAACTTTTATTAAACATAGCTTAAATAATAGCTTTTTTTTCCACCGTTTTTTGAGTATAATTGCGAAAAAATTTTAGTTTGGATTTACTAAATGAGAGTTTTAGCTGTAGGATTGAGTGAAGAGTTTGTTGAAGAGGTCGAGCGTAGCTTTGATGATGATTTTTTCTGCATAATGGATTGTGCGGAAGATACATACGATGCGACCAACTTCACGGATTTTCGTTACTATGAATTGGTTTTGATCGACCAGGCCGACATCACCCTGTCGTTCAAACGCTTTTTGAGCGAGATCAAACAAAAGAACAAAGAGACCAAAGTTATTGTTTTAAACGAATCTGAGCGTATGCAGATTGAGTTTTTCAAATTCGGCGTCAGTGACGTAGTGTATACCCACACCGATTCGGCCCCGCTGCTTGCGGTGCGTATTCAGTCAAACATGCGCGATCTGTTTGAAAAGCAGATATGTATAAAAAGTTTGACCATTGACATTCCCTCAAAAGAGGTGCTTGGCAACCAAAAACTTATTTCGCTCAACGGTAAAACCTTTGACATTCTGGCGTACCTGGCGCTGCGAAAACACCGCGTGTTTTCAAAAGATGAGATCATCAACGCTTTGTGGGACGAACCCGAATATGTTTCTGACAACACCGTCGAAGTTGCGATCAACCAGATCAGAAAACGGCTTAAAAACGCGCTTGGATCGCAGGTGATCCACACTGTCAGACGCCGCGGGTATAAGTTTTCATTTTAACCACAAAGGCATACAATGGATGAATCCGTAGAACTGCAGTCCAATGAGGAAAAGGGTTTAAAAACCCATCTTCGTATCAACAACGGCCTCTGCGGCCAGCTGATCAAAATCGAAAAAAACGAAGCCCAGGTCGAGCTTGTCACCTCCGAAGAGATGAGCGTGGATTCGCACCACCTCGTTCACGGCGGTTTCACCTTCGGCGCGGCGGATTTTTGCGCGATGGCTGCGGTGAACGATCCCAATGTCGTTCTTGTCAACAGCAACTGCAGATTCCTTTCACCCGTCAAGGTCGGAGACAAAATCCGTTTTAAAGCCAAACAGTTGCACGAAGAAAGCCGAAAAAGAGAGATCAACGTCACCGGCTACGTTAATGAGGTAAAAGTCTTTGAGGGTAAGTTTATGGCCGTGGTCTTAGAAAAACACGTGCTTTCTCTCAAGCTGGCCAAAAACACCGACGATATCGAAAAAATGAACCGCGAACCAGTCGGCGTCCCCGCCTCCGGCGGAAGCGAGGAACAAAAGAAAAAATAGCGCCTACATCTGCGACAAAATCATCTGCAATACGGGTTTTTCCTCCCCAAGGGTCGTTTGGGGGCCGTGTCCGGGATAGATTGTCTTTTCCCCGGTGCAGGCAAGAACTTTCTGTACACTCTCTTTCATCAGCGCTGCATCCGAAAGGGGAAAATCGTAACGGCCTACCGAATGTTTAAAAATAAAGTCCCCGCTAAACCAGTTATCACCGCATTCAATCACACTGCATCCGGGAGTATGGCCGGGAAAATGCAAAAAAACAAACTCCTGCCCGCTTATAACAACCTTTTCATCCGGATCGATCCTGTAATCGGGCGTGCTTGGAGGCGTGCCCATACCAAAGGGGTCTTTTTCCAGCATAAACGCGTCATCTCTTGGAACGTAAAGAGGAATGTCAAAATATTTTTTGACCGCGTCATTGCTCCAGACATGGTCAAAATGGCCGTGCGTATTGATAACGGCTGCGGGATTGTTTGCTTCTTTTTTGATCCACTCAAGGGCGCCGACGCCGGGATCTATGATAAAATCCCTGCCCCCGGTACTTACAATATAGCAGTTTGTCATCAATTCGCCCATGGGACGTGTTTTTATCTGCATCAAATCGATCCTTTTTGCCAAATTGTATCAAAAGCCTGATCTGTTTTAAGCTGACTTTGATAAAAATTAAAATAAAATAATAATAATTCATTCGAACAAACTAACGGATAATAAAGGCAGCCCAAGATGATGGAAATCCCCTATTACAAACCGATGACTTCCAGGAAACTGGAAGACAATATCAGCGATGCCATTGCCGGCAAATATTCTATGATAAACGCGCTTGAAGAAGAGTTTGCCTCGCATATCGGCGCTTCGGAAGCGATTTCGACCAACGGCGGAACCTCGGCGCTGCATCTGAGCATGTGCGCGCTTGATCTCAAAAGAGGCGACAAGATCATCTGCAGCGTCAACGCGTTTGTCAACGTTCCCGAAGTCGTGCGCCATTTTGACGCCGAACCGATCTTTGTAGATGTAGCCAAAAACAGTTACCTGATGGATCTGGACAAGCTGGAAAAGACGATTGAAGCCAACAAGAGCAAAAAGCTTCGGGCCGTGATCGTCAACCATATCGCAGGCCAAAGCGTCGACCTTGACCGGCTGTACAAGATCGCAAAAGACCACAAACTCAAAATTATCGAAGATGCCAGCGACGCGCTCGGTGCGACGTTTAAAGGCCAAAAAATAGGCGCCACCGGAGCGGATATGACCACGTTCAGTTTTGCTCCGCACAGGTCTGGATCACTGGCAAACGGGGGTATGCTGGTTACTGATGACGAAGATTTGGCCGCCAGAGCCAGATTAATCAAATCCCACGGTATCAAAACAAAAGGATGGGACGAGTTTGGCAACCTGGATTACCTTTATGATGTCGTAGAACCCGGATGGGGCTATGATATCAGCGAACTCAACGCCGCTTACGGCCGTTACGTCACTTCGGTGCTGGATGAAAGCATCAAGCGGCTCAACGCCGTCGCGTCCATCTATGATGAACGTCTGCAGGGACTCAAAGGGGTCAAAACGCCCACAAAAGAGTTTAACCAAAACTTTTTGCAATATATCGTAGAAATCAATACCAACCGTGACAACTTTGCCAGCGAACTCAAAAAGCGCGGGGTCAGTATCGCGCTGCAGTATATTCCGCTGCATATGACCACCTATTACAAAGCCAAGTACGAACTCAAAGTCTACTCGTTTCCAAACGCGCTTGAAAATTACGCCAAGGTGATGTCTCTTCCGTTTTTTGCGCAGATGAGCGACAAAGAAGCCCATTACGTATGTGACCAGATCGAAGACGTGGTCAAAAAGCGGGGGTGAAACGCCTTCACGACTGGGTCGAAGCACTCTTTTTTCGGCCCACCCTCTCAACCCGTATAATCTCATTTTTTCTTTTACCGCTGTCTTTTCTTTACGGTTTGTTTATGCTGGTGCGCCGCCTTCTTACGCACCCCAGAGATTACGGTATACCCATTGTCAGTATCGGTAACCTGCTTGTAGGCGGCAGCGGCAAAACCCCCTTTATTATCGAACTTGCCAAACGCTATGACAATGTTTGTGTTATCTCCCGCGGATACGGACGCAGATCAAAAGGCATGGTCCTTGTCAGCCAAAACGGCCATATACGTACCGACGTATTCAGCGCCGGCGATGAAGCGATGCTGATCGCAAAAAGCACAAACGCCAC
>CAYUAC010000017.1:7608-24406 GCA_964442515.1 uncultured Campylobacterales bacterium
GTAGAAGCAATCAAGAAGGCAAAGGAACTTGGCAGCAGGCTCATCCTGTTAGATGACGGTTTTAACAGGGTCGCAGTGAAAAAATTCGATCTGCTGCTTTTTCCAAAAGATATTCCAAACTCCCTGCCCTTTCCCTCGGGACCTTTCAGAGAGTTTGCTTTCAGCAGCAGATTCGCCGACGCGCAGGCGGTTGAAAACAGAGACTTTTTTAGAAACGTCAGTATAAGCAATAAACAAAAAAGGATGGTTCTGGTCACGGCTCTGGCCAACCCCCGCAGGCTTGATCCCTATCTCCCCGAAGGGGTCGTTGAAAAAGTTTATTTCAGCGACCACGCCTATTTTGATACAAATTCCATGCGTTTTCTTTTACGGCGCTGCAATGCCGACTCGATCCTGGCTACCCAAAAAGACGCGGTGAAAATCGACTCCCGTATTCCGCTTTCAACTCTCAATCTACGCCTGCGGATCAATGATGACGTATATGAAAAAATAGAGAGATATCTGCGGGCAAATATGGTATAATACCCCTCAAAAACGTTAAGGTGATTTATGCAGTTTATTCAAACACGAGGCTGTGAAAAAAACAGAAAAGAAAAAGTCAGCTTTTCAGAAGCGATTTTAAACCCTTCGGCAAGTTTCGGGGGCTTGTATGTACCCGCCTGGCTGCCCCAAATCGATGATGCTTTTTTGCAAAAACACGTCCAAAGTTCCTACAAAACCTTGGCGTATGATTTTTTACTTCATTTTGGCATCGATATTGAACCGGAGGTCATCAAAGAAGCGCTCAGCCGTTATGACGAATTTGACGACAAAGACGATCCCGTTCCCTTAAAGCAGGTTGATACCAATGTTTACGTCAGCGAACTCTACCACGGCCCCACCAGAGCGTTTAAGGATATGGCCCTGCAGCCCTTTGGCTATATCCTGTCACACCTGGCCAAAGAACGAAACGAACAATACCTGATCATGGCGGCCACCAGCGGCGATACCGGACCGGCCACACTGGAAACGTTTAAAAACCGGCCAGGCGTCAAGGTCGTCTGCCTCTATCCCGAAGGCGGCACCAGCGATGTCCAACGCCTGCAGATGGTGACTGAAGATGCGGACAATCTCAAAGTCATCGGGATCAAGGGCAATTTTGACGATGCCCAAAACGCACTGAAATCACTGCTGTCCTCAAATGAGTTCAAACAGCAGCTGGCGCGCAAAGACACCCATCTTTCCGCGGCCAATTCAGTCAATTTCGGACGTATCATTTTTCAAATCATTTACCATATCCAAAGCTATACCAAGCTGCTCAATGACGGAGTGATCACCCTTGGCGACACGATCAACCTGGCCGTACCAAGCGGCAATTTCGGCAACGCACTTGGCGCGTACTACGCCAAAAAAGCGGGTCTGCCCGTTAACAAAATCCTTATCAGTTCCAACGAAAACGATATTCTAACCGATCTGATCACCAAAGGCAGCTACGATCTAACCTGTAAACAGTTGCAAAACACGGCAAGTCCGGCGATGGATATTTTAAAATCTTCCAACGTCGAACGCGTGCTTTTTGACAAATTCGGCCCCCAAAGAACCAAAGAGCTGATGGATGAACTGGCAGACAACAACAGATATGAACTCACCCGGGACGAACTGGCCGCGCTGCGCGAAGATTTTGACGCGGTAGCAAGCTGTAACGCAAAAGAGTTTGCCGTTATCAAGCATTACGCCAGAGGGGGGTATATCATGGACCCACATACCGCTACGGGGTTTGAAACGCTGAGCAAAGCGGACAAAGACGCAGTCACCGTCATCTACTCCACCGCGGAGTGGACCAAGTTTGCGCCCAATGTCTGGCAGGCGGTGACCGGCGAAGCCGGCTTAAGTGATCTTGAAGCGCTGGAAAAGATGAAAGAACGCTTCAAGATCACGGTTACACCCCGTATCAGCAACCTTTTTGACAAACACGCGGCCCAGGACGAGGTCATTGACAAAGACGACATCAAGCAAGCCGTTTTAAACTTTTTGTAAGTGAGCCTATATGCATATTGACATTATCAACACCGGCGGCACGTTTAACAAAAAATACGACCCCGTCACGGGCAGTTTTTTGCTTGACGCGTCCAATGAATCGATTTTAACTATTTTAGAAAACACGTATGACAATATCAGTTTTTCCATCAGCAACGTTATCAATAAAGATTCCAACGATATGACCGACCACGACCGGATGGAGTTGACCAAAACGATCCAAACATGCACCCATCCCGTCATCGTCGTCCACGGCACCGATACGATGAAAGCAAGCTGCGCGTTTGTCCACCAACACCTGGAGGCGTTGGATAAAACGATCATCTTTACCGGATCGATGTATCCCTATTACGTCAAGCAGGATGAATCGGTTTTCAACCTCGCCACCTCGATTGCGGCAGTCAAGTTTCTCAAGCAGCCAGGCATCTACATCGCGATGCACGGCATAACGGATTATTACGCCAATGTAGAAAAAGATTACCAAAACGGCAAGTTTCAAAGGATATAGATGGATACTATCACAATAGGGGTTGTCACCACTTCCGACAGGGCCAGCAAGGGCATTTATGAAGACATATCGGGCAAAGCGATCATGGAAACTCTTGGCAGTTACCTGCAAAACAAGCTGCAGTATGAATACCGCTGCATCGCCGACGAGCAGCCGTTGATAGAAAGTACGCTCAAAGAGTTGGCGTATCAAAAACAGTGCGACCTGATCGTAACCACCGGCGGTACGGGTCCGGCGTTTCGCGACGTAACGACCGAAGCGACCGAAGCGGTGTGTGACAAACTGCTTCCGGGATTTGGCGAGCAGATGCGCGCGGTCAGTTTACAGCATGTGCCCACGGCGATTTTGTCCAGGCAGAGTGCTGGTATCTGCCATAAATCGCTGATTATCAACCTGCCTGGAAAACCCAAATCGATCAAAGAGTGCTTAGATGCCGTTTTTGGCGCCGTGCCTTATTGTCTCGATCTTATCGGGGCGGGGTATATGCAGGCTGATGAAGAGGTTGTCAGCATCTTCCGTCCAAAGGCAAAGTAGATGGATTTTTGCCGCAAACGTGTCAGTGAGTGCATAGAAGAGTTGGAAAAAGAGGTAATGCACATTCTTTCCAATCCCAGGACGGACAAAGCGCAAAAAAACATGCTGATAAAACCTTTGAGCACGAAAAAGAAGATTTTGCAAAACACCATAGATTCGCTTGCACTGGTGGACAAACACAACACAACAAAGGAACAATGATGGATATCGTACAGATAATCATGCTCGCAACCGCCGCGGGTGTGGGCTTTATGATTTATAAACAGATTGACAGCGGCAACTTTCAGCAGGTACGCAAAGACAGCCCCCAAAACAGCGACCGTCCCGTTCCAGCGCCCAGCGCGGAGGAAAAGATACAACAGAGCAAACAGGCTAAGCAGCAGTACAAACAGCAGCGTTTGCAGGAGCTGCTGGATAAAACCGATGAACTGGTCGCGGATGAAAATTTTGCCGAAGCGCAAAAAAGCATCGAAGCGGCTTTGATCCTGGAAGAAAGCAGTGACAATTATATGCGCCAGGGCTTTATTTTGCAAAACCTAAATAACAAAGAAGCCGCGATCCGATCCTTTGAAAATGCGATCAGATTTGACAGCCAAAACGATCTGGCCTATACGTTTATCGGCCAGCTGCAAACCGAACTTGGTGCGTACGAAAAAGCACGGGAAGCGTTTGAAAAAGCACTGGAAATTGACAGCGAATATGGAAAAACCCATACTGCTTATGCTACAATGTTATTCAAAGCAAAAGAATACGAAAAAAGCCGGCAGCATTTGCAAAAGGCAAAAGAGTTAGACGGCGAAAATGAAGAAATTGAACAACTTGAACACTCGTTAAAGGAAGCAATCGATGAAAAAAATTGAAGCCATTATCAAACCTTTTAAACTTGAAGATGTCAAAGAGAGCCTGATGGAAAATGATATCACGGGATTGACAGTTTCTGAAGTGAAGGGGTACGGCAGACAGCAGGGCCACACGGAGATGTACAGAGGAGCCGAGTATGTCGTGGAGTTTAATCCCAAAGTCAAGATCGAACTGGTGGTCAAAAGCAACCAGGTCGATCTGGTTGTGGATATCATCCAAAAAACGGCCAGAACGGGCAAGATCGGGGACGGTAAAATATTTGTCAGTCCTATTGAAAAAGCAGTGCGTATCCGAACCGAAGAGTTTGACGAGGACGCACTTTAAAACCTGCCAAAAGGGGCGGCTATGCAGACAAACCTTGATTCTGCACTTTCTGCTTTTTCGCTTCAAACCACGCCTGCGCAAAACATCCGCCGGGCTTCGGGCCAAAATGAAACCGAAACAGACAGCCAACCCGAAACAGCCAAAAGCGGTACAAAAAGCACCCCGGAAACAGCCACTTACGAAGACGATCCAAAAATCAAAGAGATGATAACCAAACTCCAGGCCAGAGACGCCAAGGTCAGAGCCCACGAAGCCGCCCATATCGCAGCAGGCGGCGGAGTAGTCACCGGCGGGGCCAGTTTTACCTACCAGCAGGGTCCTGATCAGAAAATGTATGCCATAGGCGGGGAAGTGCCAATTGATACCTCCAAAGAACCCGATCCCGATGCCACGATGCAAAAAGCCCAAAAGATCAAAGCCGCCGCCCTGGCCCCGGCCGACCCCAGTTCAGCCGATCTTAAGATCGCAGCCACCGCATCGATGATGGAATCCAAAGCGATGCAGGAAAAACGCTTGCAAGAGCGCGAAAACGGCGATAGCGACACGAAAAAAGATGACACTGCTTTGAACGTTTCATAGATTTGGTTACAATGGCACAAATTTAAAACCGGGGACCGATATATGGGAATATTGCTGATCGATGACAGCAGGACAATGCGTAAAATACTGCACAAAAAACTGAAAGCATTAGGCTATGAACGCTTTTTTCAAGCAGATAACGGAAAGGCCGGTTTATCGGTTTTGCAAGAAAACATCGATGCTATCGATACGATCTTTGTGGATGCGCAGATGCCGGTGATGGACGGATTTGATTTTTTACACGCCCTGGAAAAAATCGGCGTATCCGATCAGTTTAACCGTATCATGATATCAAGCCACCTGCCACAGCTTGAGAGTGCTGCGGCTACTTTCAAAAAAGCGTATACGCTGAGCAAGCCAATCGATTCAGAACTGCTTGCGTCATTTATGAAAACGCTGCCAAAACAAACCCCTGCATTTGATGGCACGGCTTTTGCCACGAAAGCCACTCCCCAGAGGGCTATAAACTTTTATTTTTACGAGTATGAACGGCAACTGCAAAAAGCATTGGCTTATAACAAAAGTGCAAAAAACTTTGTGTATCACGAGTTCAAACCTTTTTTACAAAACCTGCACGCACGCTTTAAACAGGCCGATCCGGATTACGCCGGCAAAAGGGTCCAAAACCTGTTTGATCAATTTTATGAGTATGAACAGTTTTACAGCAGTTTAAGCCTGCTTGACAATGCCGGGATCAGACAGCTTTCAGACCGTCTGGTGCTTGCCCCTCAGCTTTCATACCAAAAACACAAAGAACAAAACAGTGACCAGATGGCACTGGAAGAGCATGAAAGAGCCATGTTTAATACCTTTGAATCTCTGTACAACCGTACGCGGATTGGATATAAAAAAGCATTTAAAACGATCCTTGAAAACCGGCTCAAAGCTCTTTGCAAAGCTATTTTTGCCGCTGCAAATGAAAGCAGTGGGATTCAAGCAGATTGCAAAAGACGGGGGTTTTCACTGCCTTTAAAACCAAGAACGTATGTCAAGGAGCGTCTGGCAAAAAGCAATCCAAACTCCGGCGACAGTGAGTATAAACACTTGCTCGTGATATCTTCGCTGCTGCAACAGCAAAAACGAAAACAGGTAAGCATCGTCAATGAGAATTTTGATGAGTTGGAAAAGCTAAAACGTCTCGTACTTTCGTACGACAGTGAGCTTGTCGTTCAGGGTTTGCGCAGTTTTAAGCAGCTGCTGCTGCATCAAAACGATCTCAGTCCCGATCTGATCATGGCTGATTTTGAAGATGAAAAAATGGCTGATTTTGCCGGTACAATCAAAAACAAATACTCGCAAAGCGACTTCTTGGTGCTTTTTCGGTCCAAATCAAAAGCCGCTTTTGAACAAGCTTTAAAAAGCGGACTGGTTTTTACCGCCAGAAAAAACTACCTTCATGCCCCGGCGCATCTGCATCCTGAAAGCCTGCACGAGAAACTGGAATCGCTGCTTTAAGCCTGTAAAAACGTAAAGTGCTTGATATCTTTGAGCTTTTCTTTGTGCGTATTCATCGAAGTGCTCAAAAACTCCTTTTCAACCCCGAAGACATACCCGATCTCATAATCGCGCATTGTCTCAAAATACTGCGTAGAGGTAAAAACCTTAAAATCCTTGACATCGTAATGGTCAATAAAGATCACACCCCGCAGTCCTTCTTTTTTCTCATACGCTTTGAAATTGACGTGCAGATCATTGAAAAAAAGCTTCAACTGGTGGTTAAGCCGTTCTAAAACCACCTTTTTATCCGAATCAGAGAAAATTTGCAGATCGATATGGATGATTTTTTTATTTTGAAACGCTTCTTTTAAATTCAGCGCATTTACAGAACTCATACTGGAAGTGATCTTTCGGTACCGCCGGCTTTGGCGGGCTGCGGTAACCAACTCTTCGATAAGATCATTCATCGGGTTTTGTGCTGTTGTAATAAAAAGTATGGGATACTGATGCTTTAATAGATATTCAAAGATGCATTTCTGCGTTATAAAGCGTTGGTTGTGCTTGTTTTCCCCTTCAAGCCACAAACCGTTACTCAGCAGCCTGTGGCTGAAATCGATATCACTTTGTTCAATCAATGTTTGTACCGGCTTTTTTGAAAAAACAGATTTAATCGCATCAAACATGACTTTCTCCTTGTGTACAATCTTTGGGCAGCTGCAGAACGAAACAGCACCCCTTTTCCGTGTTATGGGCATCCAGAGTGCCTTTGAGATGTTCATCGGTGATCATTTTAGACATATACAGCCCCAGACCGGTTCCGTTTTGTTCGCTTTTAGTCGTAAAATAGGGTTCAAAAATCCGGTAAAAATGCCGCTTTTCTATCCCCCCGGCGTTATCACACACTGACACCGTCACCTTCTTACTGCTGCTTTGGGTTTTGATGATGATCTGGCCCTGCGTAACCTCTCTGTGCAAGATCGCCTCTTTGGCGTTTTTGATAATATTTAAAAGCACCTGCAGCACCTCCCTGTCATAGGTTCGGATGCGCTCTGGGGCATTGAGATCTGTTTGCAACTCAATGGCATTGTTGACAATACTTTTTTGCACGATCTGCAGCGTTTGGTCTACGCAATCATCAAGCGTGGTATATATCGGCTCTTTTTCGGGTTTGAAAAAATCCTTGAAATCATCGATCGTTTGGGAAAGATACGATGTCTGCAGCAAAATGTCATCAAGCTGTTCTTTGAGTACCTTTTCTGAAAGCCGGTCCAGTTCGATATCGGCCAGGATATTGTTCACTCCCATAGATATCGTACTGATGGGTTGACGCCACTGGTGTGCGATCATTCCGATCATTTCACCCATGGCCGCGTTTCTGGACTGGGCCAGCATCATCTTCTCCTTTTGCTCCAGCTGGTATTTGAGCTTTGTTTCTCCCTCCAGCTGCTGCTTGATCCCGATATAGTGCGTGATGGTGTCACCTTCAAAAATCGCGGCAATCGTATTGTACTCCTCATACGTACTGCCATCTTTTCTGCGCATTTCAAACACCCCTTTCCATACGCCTCCCGATGCAGTCGTATTGCTTACGTCCTGCACCTTTTGGGGATCGTTGTTTTCTGAGATAAAATCTTCAATGGGCTGCCTGTTTAACTCCCACGCTTCATAGCCGGTCAACTTTTCAAGCCAACTGTTGTGGTACTGGATACGCCCCGATTCATCGGTGATCACGATACCGATAGGACTTTTATCCAGCGCGTTTTGCAGCAGTTCGATCTCGTTTTGCTGCAGCTTCAAATCAGTAATATCACTTTGTGTTCCCACGATACGCACAGCTTTGCCGCTTTTATCATAAACGATCTTGCCGCGGATGAAAACCCAGATATAACTGCCGCTTTTGTGTTTGAGCCTGTGGATGTTTTCAAGCATCGGTTCGGCGTGTTTCATTGCCGTATCAAGAATACTTTTGACCTCGTCCACATCATCGGGGTGGATACGGTTCCACCACTCATCCGCGTCATCACCGATCTCATACTCGTCATAACCAAGCATCTGCTTCCAACGCGGCGAAAAGTAGACTTTGCCGTGCACCATATCCGCATCCCACAGCCCGTCGCTGCTGCCCTCCAGGGCAAACTGATAGCGCAGTTTGAGGTTTTCATCCTCGGTGATATCACTGAGCAGTACCACGACTTTTTGGATATTGTTGCTCATAAACGCTTTGGCCCGGATGGCAAAAACATACCGCTTGCCTCTGCGTTCCATCATGACTTTATGGCCTTTGTCCGGAGCTCGTAAGACTGTATTGAGCCACCCCTCGTCCGTAGCGCTTGGATAAAGATATCCCTCCCCGTTAACAAACAGTTCACAGATACAGTCGTGGTCTTTATTAAAATCTTTCAGCGTGTTATAACCCGTAAAATCCAGGAAGGCTTGATTAGCCCTTTCTATATGCCTGTTGTCGGTAATAACCAAAATCTCGGGCTGGGCTTGAAACACCGCTTCTAAATACGTCCTGCTTTGTTCCAGCGCTCTTTCATTGGCTTTTGCCTTTGTCAAATCAACAAGGGTAACCAGAAAACCTCCGCTGTTTTCAAACTTATCGGCACTGATACTGAAAAGCGCTTCAACAATCCGGCCGCTTTTTGTCTGCAGGTGCAGCAGTTGCTCTGCCCATTCCTGCGCTGCGGCACCGGCAAATACGTCTTCATACATCCACTGCCAGCCAGGAGGTGCAAAATCGCTCAGTGCTTTGTGAAGCATTTCGTTTTCGTCATACCCCAGCACATTGCACATGCGTTCATTGACCAGCGTTATACGCCCGCCGGAACCGATAATACACGCAGGTGCCGCTATTTGATGAAAAAAACTCTCATAGCGCTTTTTCTGACGGTCAAGCTGGCTGCGGGTTTGTTGAAAAATACGCAAAAGATCTTTTTTATACGTTGTTAGCTGCACCATAAACAGTGAAACGACCAGGACCAGTATCGCAACCACGAGTAAAAACAGCGTCAAATAGATTTTTTTACTCTCTTTGTTGAAATTTTGCACATCGTTGTAAACCATCAAAGAAAGCCCTGCGGGATTGTAAGTATCACCCGGGGTGAAAAAATAACGCATATAACTCTTTGCAGACCCGGCGCTTTGGGCAACATACTGTTTATTGCCGCACAGGTCGTATTGGGCGCTCTTGTCAAAAATCTGCAGAAAGAAGGCATCGGGCGGACTTTGAAGAACATACCCCTCATAACTGTACGCATCCTCTTTTTGATCTTGCCTAAAGCAGTATGCATGCTGGCCAAGCAGCTTTTTGACCGGTTCTAAAAGAAGCCGGGGCGAATAATCGGCCACGATGTAAGCTTTGTCGTTGTTTGACCGGATTGCTACGGCAAAAACCCCCTTGCCCCGCGCATCTTTGACAAATCCGCTCTTGACTCCCCCCGGTGTTTGGGGACGCAGTTGCGGGGCAAGGATATCAACCTCTGTATTACTTTCTAGATCAAATAAAAGCCCGCCGTTTTGATCGTAAAAGCGCACGTTTTGCAGATGGGGTTGTGAAGAGGCAAACACGATAGCACTGTTTAACAGGGCCTGCGAATCTTTGGCATACGCAAAAGCTTCTTGCAGCAAACGTTTTTTTTGATTTTGTTTTTCACTGATGACATGAGACACGCTGTGGCTGATACGATCTTTCATACGCGTAGTAAGCTTACTGTACTGCGAACTTTGCAGATAGCACAGAAACACTACAAATACGACCGCAAACAAAACCGCTACTGCTACCAGGAGTTTGTAATTGTTTTTTTTATACCTTTCCAGTTTGGCCGCAAGATCTGTTTGACTCATAAATCAGTCCATCAGATCGGTGCCGCAGGAAAGCTCTTGCAGCCACTGCAGGAACAGCTGCACGTGCGCACCGGACATACACGCCCCGTGCTGGGGCGCGATCATGGAGACGTCAAGTTTTTTAACCCGAGACGTCCAAAGCCGGCACGCTTTGTTACTTGCCATATAGCGGCTGTGAAAGGGATACAAAGCTTCTTTGTGATGGTCAAACTCTCCCACGCTGGTATCATCCAGCGCTTTTTGCGAAACGATCGCCGCGCCGATATCCCCTGAAAAAAGGATTTTTGATCTGGAATCATACAGGGAAAAGTTTCCCGGGGAGTGCAGGAAATGGGCGGGAACGAATTTGAGATAATCACTTCCGAAATCGATCTTGGCCCCGCTATCTTCCAAAGCCACCAGCCGGTTGTAATCCATAAACCCGTAATGGCTCAAAAACCGCACCCACAGCTTGGAGATGATGATCTTGGCATCGGTGGCGATACTCCACTGCGTAATAGCCGAAGCGACGTCGGGGTCTTGGTGGGAAAAAAAGATATATTTGATCTTGTCAAGAGTGATATAACTTTCAATCTCCTCTTTTAACTCTTCAAAGCCGGCATCACTTCCCGGATCGATCAGGACCGCACTGCGCCCCTGGATCAAAAGAAACTGATTGACCGAAAGAAAAGATTCGCCCACCTCTTCGCTGTCGATACTGAACATAATGCATTTGTGAACTTTATCCTCGTATAATACCTGTGATCGCTGCATGGCTTGCTCCTTACATATTTTTAAATTCCCTGATAAGTTCCATCTGGCGTTTTGCCACATAATCAAAGATGCTTTTTTTGCCCTGTATAATATTAGTGTATTCAAGGACGACTTCATAACGCAGGTTTTGGTTACGGATTTTGAGTACCTTGGCCTCAGTTCTGAGCGAAAACTGTACCTGCGGGTCCTGCGTTTTTGTTCTTTTGCCGTAAAAGCTGATTGAAAATTCGATCTCTTTTTCAGGCTGCACGCCTGCAGGCAGTGAAAAAAGTACGATGCGCGCGGCACTGATACTGATATCTTCAACCCCGTCGACTTTAAACTCTTTGTCATTGATATATAACTCAGCGCTGTAATTACTGTCTGGTTCTACGCGGATACTTTTTCTTTTGCGCGGGGAACTCTCAATCAACCGGTAACGTTTCATAACCGTAGTATTTTCCTGGCGGTTGACGCTTTCGACCTCTTCGCACAAAACATCCCCGGGCAGAAGGTCTGAAGAGATCACGACCCTGTTTTCCTTATTGATCGCGCGCTGCTGATTGGGTCTGGTTTTGACCCCGATACGGTCTTTGCTGACAAAAACGACCTGTCCGACGTTGGTGATGGTTAAGCCTTTGTAGAAATTGAGCAGGTTAATACTGGAACCCTGCTGCTTGATATATTCCAAAATCTCCAAAACCGCTTTTTGGTTCTGGGCGTAGGAGTTTTTATATTCGGCATTGCCAAGCAGATTCAGCGCCGTTACGTCATTGGCTACAAACACATACGCCGTTTGGTCAAAGATGCTGTTTTTGATACGGTGGGCTTTTAATATCCAGTGGCGCATTTCACCGTCATGGCGGTGCAGCAATACCTGAACCGAAGCATCAAGATGGTGGATCAGTTTGTCATACCACGAAATAGAGGTGGTATACAGAAACTTGTCATGTTTTAAAAACAGATCATCGATCTGTTCAAACCGCTGGTTAAACTGTGATTCGCTCTCCACCGCAAAAAAGTTGAGAAAATTATCATTGGAAACCTTGAGTTTTTTATCCTCAAAGATAAAGACGAAATTATCATCGGTACTGTATTTTTTCAGCAGTTCGATAGTAAGTTCATGCTTGGTTGATTCGACCAGATCCAGCAGTACCTGCGAAAAACTTTCCAAATCCACCGGCTTTTTGATAAAACGAAAAATACCGATATCGATCGCTTCGTATAAAAAGGGTTTATCATCATAGGCTGAAAGAATAATGATCTTTTTACCAGGGTCCAAAAACCTGATTCGCCTGGCCAAATGCATACCGTCAAGTTTTGGCATTTTGATATCGGTAATGATAAAATCGGGATTTTTATCTTTAAACTGTTTGATCGCCTCCATTCCGTCTTCAGCGACATACACACTGCCAAAAAAACGCTGCAAAAACTTGACGACGTTTGCCCGTAAGGCGGGGTCATCTTCTGCATAAAGAACGCTGAAAGAAGATGCGATCTGAGAGAGTTTTTGCAAAGTGCTCATAAAAAGCGCCCTTCAAACATAGACTTTGCAAATATTATAGCCAAATAAAAATCCCATGCAAAGGGGTAAAACTAGTATTTATCCCTTTTGACGCCGCGGATATAAAAATACGCCAGCAAAGCCAGCAAAACAAGCAACGTAATAATAATAACATGCAGATACTGCTTGATCAGCGCTTCCTGTCCTCCGATATAATACCCAAGCAGTGCCAGAATCGCTACCCATATTCCCGCCCCGAAAGAGGTATAAATACTAAACTGGGCCAAATCCATCTTCGCAAGTCCGGCGGGAAAGGAGATATACTGGCGCACGCCGGGAATCAGACGGCCCGAAAAGGTGGAGATATGCCCGTGGTCACTGAAAAAGCGTTCCATCTTCGCAAGCTTTTGGGGGTTGATAAACATATACCTGCCCCAGCGATGCATGAACGTCCTGCCCCAGCGCGCGGCGATATAATAATTGACAAGCGCGCCAAAGAGCGATCCGCCGATCCCGCTTATAAGCACCAAAAACATATTCATCTCGCCTTTATACACCAGATACCCCGCAGGAACCATCACGACTTCGCTTGGAAAGGGGAAAAATGAACTCTCCAGCGCCATAAGCAAAAAGATGCCCCAGTATCCCATACCCGACACCGATTCCAGGATAAAATCTACAACAGGCTGCAGCACGCTGTTACACTTTTACCAAATCTTCATACGTGGTCGCTTTTGGTTTCTCGTTGACCAAATGCTTGCTGAATACTTCCACATAATCCCAGAAAGTCTGCTTTGCCTCATCGCTGATATCAAGACCCTGCAAAATCTCTTTCATACACCCAAGCCACTCAAGCCGGGCCTTTTCGGGAATGGAAAACTCTTCATGCATCTTAACCATATCCACATGGCCCATTTCACGCGAATACGCCGGAGTACCGCCGCATACTTCGATGAAAAACTTGGTATTGTGCTTTTTCACCTGTTCCAAAAGGGTTTCATCCTGGGGAAAGAAGTTGGCGATATCGCTTTCTATGACAAGATCGTAAAAATCGCTCATAAGTTTGTAAAAGCCCTCTTCGGTGACTTCCTGCAAAAAGATGGGATCGGGATTTTTGTATTCGGGACGCTGCCCGAAAACCGTCGGGGTTACTTTGTACTCTACCATAATTCTGTACTCCTGCTTTTTAAAAGAAGATTTTACAATAAAACCTGTCTTAAAAAGAGTTTTTTTCTCCTTTTAAGACTCGATTGTGTGAATTTGAAACATTTACGAAGTAAGTGTCTTGATATAAAGCGTAAGCAGCTGGATATTTTTGTCAATGGAATAGATTTTTTTATCCAGGCGCTTGATCTGCAGGGAGTTTCGCATCGTTTGCAGGTCGTAACTGGTTTGGTTACCCGCATATACCTGATCTTTTGTCTGATCAAGCAAGTTTTCATACAGGTTCGCATCTTCAGCGCTGAGCGAAATCTTTTCTTCGATCAGTTCGATCTTTTGTACTATATCGTCATACTCTTTATCCAGTGAACGCTTTTCATCGCCGACCTGCGCGCCTGAGACCAGATGATCGTACCTGGCCCGCTGATAATCGTCATAACTGTTGATACTCAGGGGCATGGATACCGAAACCCCGTATGTTGTCTGTTCCTGCGGCTGGGTGCTTGGCGCCCCTCCTTCTGTCTCCCGGTCGGTGTACTCGGCGTTTACCGATACGCTTGGCAGATACTGCGAAAGTGTCATATTCCGGCTGTAGCGCTTTGCTCGGACTTCACTCTTACTGGTAAGCAGATCGATATTGTTATTGACGTAACTGTCTTTATCAACCAGGTCAAACGTCGGAGCATCGGCGGTTTTGATATCAAGATCGCTGACTTTTGCAAAATCGGCTTTTATATCTGAAAGACTTTGTTTCAACTCCAGCAACTGCGTAGCGTTGGTGTTTTTATCCAGAATCGCTCTGTCCAGATCGCTGCTGCTGATCAGTCCGGCAAGATACTGCTCTTTTTTGCGCTGTATCTCGATTTCGTTATTTTTTATCAGCAGCTGCTGCTTTTGAATTTGGTAGCGGGTTTTATTATAGTTGTACAGCAGGTTCAGAGCCTGGGATATAAGATCGCGGCGCTGGCTTTCAATACTTTTGTACGAACTCTTTCTGGTGGCATCAGCGTATTTAACCGCGTTGTAAATACCGCCGGATTTAAAAACGGGTTGACTGATAGAGACACTTTTTGTCGTCGTGGTTACGTCGGTATCTTCATTTTCACTGCGCGAATAACGCAGCTGAACCGGCTCGATCCAGTTTTTTTTCAAATAATCCGCGTCATAGACGGCCTTTTGTTCCTGTAGCTGCAGCAGTTGGCGCTTGTCGTCTGAAAGGATCGAATCATCCGCGCCGATAACAGCCGTTACGCAGAGACTACAACTTAGCAATAGCTTTTTCAAAACGTTCAAACCCCCTGTCGATTTCTTCTTTTGTAATGGTCAGCACCGGCAGAAACCGCACGGTGTTGCGACCTGATTTAAGTACGATCACACCCTGATCGAGACAGTTTGCAAACACCTTTTTTACAATATCGGCGTTTTTGGCCCGAAGCCCGCGCATCAGCCCCATACCCACGCTTTTTTCAAACAGATTCGCATATTTTTGCGCAATAGCGTCAAGCTTTTGACTGAAGTACAAAAAATGTTCATCAAGCTTGCCGCTTTGTTCATACTCGTGCAAAATATCCAGCACCGTCAAGCCCGCCTGTGTACTGAGGTAATTCCCTCCAAAGGTCGAACCGTGGTCGCCGGGTGCGAAGATATCTTTTAGCCCCGTCATCACCGCGCCGATGGGTACGCCGCCGCCAAGTCCCTTTGCAAGGGTAACAACATCGGGTTCAATTTCGTACAGATTGCTTGCAAGCAGTTCCCCGGTACGGTAAATCCCTGTCTGCACTTCATCCACGATCAGCAGGATATCTTTTTGTTTCAACACTTTGGCAAGTTCCTGGACCTTTGCCTTGACAAGGGGTTCGATGCCGCCCTCGCCCTGGACCAGTTCAATCATCACCGCGACGGTGTGATCATCGGTTTTGTTGTAAATATCATCGATATCTGCCGCGTAATCAAAGCCGTCGGGATAGGGACCGAAATAATCATGCATACTTTCCTGTCCCGTGGCTTTGAGCGTTGAGATGGAACGCCCGTGGAAGGAGTGCTGCAAGGTAATGATTTTGTACCGTTTGGGTTCTCCGCCCTCCTCGCCGTAGCGCCGGGCAATCTTGATGGCGGCTTCATTGGCTTCAGCCCCGCTGTTGGCAAAAAAGGTACGCATATCAAAGCCGCTGAGTTCACACAGCTTTTGGGCCAGTTGCGCCTGGGGTTTGATGCTAAAAAGATTGGAAGTGTGAATCAGCTTTTGCGCCTGTGTGCATATGGCATCGGCCAAACGTTTATTGCCGTGGCCAACGCTGCTGACGGCGATCCCGCTGCCAAAATCGATATAATCTCTGCCCTCTTGGTCATAAAGTACGGCGTTGTGTCCTTTTGTAAAGTTGATGTACTCTCTGGCATATGTGTGTAAAACGTATTCCTGATCCAACTGCTTCGTATCCATTATTTCACCTCTACTTGTACGATTTGACCGAGCTTTTTATCATAGGATGTCAGAACGATCTCGGCTTTATAGGCTGATATATGGGTCTCGTCCGTTGTTTCCCATATGCGGTCAAACCCCTTTTCATACTCTTTGCCGTCGATATACACCTTGGGATTTTGCGTTTCCTCCTTGCTTAAAAAAACCGTCAGCTTTGCCCTGCTGATATCCTGAACGCTAAGAACCTGTGTCCCGGCATTGATAAAATCACCCTCTTTGACCGCGATATCATAGATATACCCCTGCGGCGCAAAACTTTTTTTGGCGATGACATCTTCTAAATTGGCGATATTGTAGCGTGTGGTTTCGATGCGTTCTTTTAAAGAAGAGATTTTTTCCCGAGTGCCCATATACTGGTTCTGTGCGGCCGCGTAATCATAAAACGCATTGTCTTTTTCGGTTTTTGATGCCGTTGTCAATGACTGGATACGTTCATAATACTCTTTTTTCTTCTGCATCGTTTTTTTATTGTTTTGCAAAACATCTTTGTTGATCTCAAGCTGCGCCCTGGCTTCTTCCAGCGCTGTTTTTTGCGATCGCAACTGTACTTTGTCCACCTGTGAATCCAGCAAAACAATCTTTTTACCACGATTAACAGTGCCCTTGGTATCAACCGCCACGTCGGTGACAAGCCCGCTGACGGCGGCTTTGAGATTATAGGTTTCATACGGTTCGAGTTTGGCGTAATGCACGTCTGCGAAAGCCGATGCGGCAAAAAGCAAGGTTATAAAAAATTTTTTCATCGGTGATATCTGCCTTTATGATTAGACTTCTTGCGAAACCATAGGTTAGACATAGAGGGCAAAGAAAAGGTAAG
>CAYUAC010000018.1:0-21868 GCA_964442515.1 uncultured Campylobacterales bacterium
ACGATCGATTCCATGCGCTGCATCGTGCGCCCGCAGCCGCAGGGCCGGCTGACAATAGAGGTGATATCCCCCGTTCTGTAGCGGATAACGGGCAGTGCCTGCTTGGTGAGACTGGTAATGACCAGTTCGCCCCTTTCGCCCTCAGGCAGGACTTCGCCCGTTTTGGGATCGATAATTTCGGCTAAGAAATGGTCTTCAAAGATATGCAGGCGCTGAGATTTTTTACAGCTACAGCTCACCCCCGGTCCGATGATTTCGCTTAAACCGTAAACTTCATGGTAATCAATCCCCCACGCTTTGCTGACTTCTTCTTTGAGCCCCTTACTGGTGGGTTCGGCCCCGAAGATGCCCGCTTTAAGCTTGTAATCCCCCAGATAATCGCTGCCTGCTTTGCCGGCTACTTCGGCCATATGCAGCGCAAAAGATGGCGTGCAGGCCAAAACCGTGGCTTTAAAATCACGCATCAGCATCAACTGGCGCTCGGTAAACCCGCCGCTTGCGGGCACGATGGTAGCACCGACCTTCTCAGCGCCGTTGTGAAACCCAAGGCCGCCGGTAAAAAGCCCGTAGCCGTAGCCGTTGTGCACGATATCCTCGCTTGCGGCCCCGCTCATGGTAAACACCCGCGCCATTACCTCATCCCACACGTCCATATCGCTTTGGGTATAGCCCACCACGGTGGGTTTGCCCGTGGTACCGCTGCTGCTGTGGACCCGGACCACTTCGCTCATGGGTACGGTAAAGAGGCCAAAGGGGTAATGGTCGCGCAGATTTTGCTTTTTGGTAAAGGGCAGTTTGTCCAGATCCCGTAAACTCTTGATATCTTCAGGCACGATGCCCGCTTCATCAAACTTTTTTTTGTAAAAAGGCGTCAGGGCGTAGACCCGTTTGAGGGTATCTTGAAGCCGCCGCAGCTGGATCTTTTCTATCTCTTCTCTGGGGGCCGATTCGATCTTATTGTATATCATTGCTGCTCTCCTTTATGACTGCATCTTTTTTTCTGTATACCATCCCGTTAAAATCCGCGATAACGGCACCGCTGTCATCATAGACTTTGACGTTGTAGCTTGCGAGTTTGTAGTTTTTGCTGATCTCCGTGGCTTCGGCTCTGAGTTTGCCGCTTTTGGCCGAAGCGATAAAGTTTACCGAAGTGTTTACTCCCAGGCTGACCCTGTTGTGTGAATTGGAAGCCGCGGCAAAGGCAAAATCGGCCAGGGTAAAGATAGCTCCGCCGTGTACCACACCGGCGGCGTTGCAGTGAAAACCCTGCACGCGCATCACCGCCGTGGCGGCACCGGGGCTTAATTTTTCAAGCTGTATGCCGCTGTGGGCGGCAAAACGGTCGTTTTTGACAAAAAACGCGCGAAGTTTATCCAGCATCGTTGTACCCCTGCATCAATACCTCAATGTTTTGATCGGCTATCTTGGCGTTAAAATCTCTCAAAGCCTGTTTTACCTCCTCCAGTGAAAAGACAAAGGCCTGCTCTTTGGCCATCGCTGCGCCAAGCATGTAAACATTGAGCCCCTGGATGGGAAAGGCCCCCTGCTTTGCTTTGGCAAAGGCGTCAATCTGGGTCAAATTGCAATAGATATCTTTTTGATCTACCCCGGTGCCGTTTACGACCATGCGGGCATTATCACTCAGATAAGAAAGATTGCGCAGCGCCTCGTTTTCCTCCAGTCCGATCAACAGATCGGCCTGATGGGGATCGATGACGGGATTGGCAAACTCGCCCAGCTTGATAAAACAGCTCACAGCACCCCCTCTTTGGCTCATCCCGTGGTTTTCGGTGCCTAAGCACTTGATCCCTTTATTGCCCGCGCAAAGGGCCAGCAGCTTGACCAAAAAAACCGCGCCCTGCCCGCCGAAACCGGCTATTACGACCTGATATCTCATTTTTTGCTCCTTGACTCATCCAATACAAACGCGTCGGTGGGACACACCACATCCAAACACGCCCCGCACCCGATACATAAAAAGGGATCGATTTCGATCTTGTCGTTATCATTATAATGCATCGGCGGACATTTAAACTTGGTAACACAGTGATCGCACGCCACGCAGTCTTCTTCATTCACCGTGGCAAACTGCCCGGGAAGATTTTGCTCTGCCATCTCTTTATCCAGGACGCAAAACTCCCGTACCACGGCCACAATAGGGCCTTCGGCCTTGTCGTATTCTTTCTTCATCTGCTTAAAAAAATCGGCGGTTTTATTCAAATCGTTGCTGTAGCGGTAATCAAACACCGTTGCCCCGCATCCCTGGGCCACCTTGGCGATATCGACCTCTTTGTTCTGGCGCTGGGGCGGTTCCTGGCGTCCGGTCATGGCCACCACGGAATTATCAAGCACTACCAGCAAGAATCTGTGCTTTTGATACACCGCGTTGATCAAAGGAGGGATCCCTCCGTGCAAAAAGGTGCTGTCGCCGATGGTAGCGACCGTGTATTTCTCAGGATCGGCCAGAGCAAACCCGCTTGCCATCGATACCGAACCGCCCATGCAAAGGACCGTATCGATGGCGTTTTGGTTGATAGCCAGCGTATAACAGCCGATATCGGAAGGATAGATCGATTTTTTGGGTTTAAATACCTTCATAATCGAGTAATACACATCCCGGTGCGGACATCCGGGGCACAGGTTCGGCGGACGGGCGGGGATGGGGTCTTTAAACTCCTGCTTGGGATACAGGTCTTTGCCGCTGTAAAGCCCCATCTTTTGGAGTGCGCTTTGGATGTGGACCTTGCTCATCTCATCGATTTGGTGCATCGTCTTATCGATACGGCCGCGCACCTTTTCATGCATCACCTGCTCTTCGATACAGGGCATGGGTTCTTCTACCACCAGCACCTGTTCATAATGGGCAAACTGCTCTTTAATGCGCTCAAAAGGCAGCGGATAGGGCATGGTTACTTTTACCACGTCTGCTTTGACGCCCAGATCCTGCAGCGCTTCCTTGACAAAACCATGCCCCGTACCGCCGGCCAGTATCAGCAGCCTGCCGCCTTCGCATCGGTCAAATTCGGGTTTTAGCAAATGCTGCCAATTATACTCTTTGATCGTCTCGACTCGCTCAAGCAGCTGCTGGCCCTGCTTGAAGCGTCCGTCTCTTGGCACGCCCGCCCAGCGGGAAATATCTCTTTGAAACTCACCTTTGGCGGGAGTAAAATCGTGTTCATCTTTAATCTCTATGATCTCTCGTGCGTGGCACACGCGCATCACCGGCCGCAGCATCACCGGAATTTCAAATTCTCGCGAAAGCTTGGTTGCATACTGCGTCAAATCATACGCATCCTGAGGCGTGGCGGGATCAAGGACCGGGATCTTGGCAAACTTGGCAAAAACGCGGCTGTCCTGTTCGGTCTGGGAAGAGTGAAAGCCCGGATCATCGGCACTGATTAAGACCATGCTGCCCAGATTGCCGATATAACTGGCACTCATCAGCGCGTCACTGGCTACGTTTAAGCCTACCTGCTTCATCGTAGCGGCGGTGTTTTTACCCGCTATAGCCCCGGCATACGCCACTTCAAATCCGACCTTTTCATTGGTCGCCCACTGCGCGTACAAAGGCAGGTCCTGCTTTTTTTGCAGCTTTTGTACGCTTGTCAGTATTTCGCTTGAAGGGGTCCCGGGGTAGCCTGAGACCATATCGATATCGCTGTGGACCATACCCAAAGCGATCGCTTCATTTCCCATCATCGTCTGTTTCATCGCATTATTTCCTAATTATTGTGATTTTGATGCTTATGGGCAATATTTTAATGAATTTGTTATAACTATTACATGAATTTATGCAAAAAAAGATATTTTTTTGTAAATTTTGAAAAAATGAGTACTTTCGTTACACCCAAAAATGAAAACGCCCGGACGCGGAGAAGCTACGATGCCATTACAACCGTCTATACCGGGGGAAACGTTTTTCACACAGCGAAAAAGCAGCTGCAAAGCGGGTTTGAGTAATATGCTATAATTTTGGCAAAAAAGGATTTGCTATGCTTCACATCGGAGACAAAGCCCCGCAGTTTTGCCTGCCAAATCAGGATGAGACCGAAATCTGTCTGCGTGACCTAGCCGGCAGCTGGGTGGTGCTGTATTTTTACCCCAAAGATAACACCCCAGGATGCACCACCGAGGCGTGTGACTTTACCGAAGCGAAAAAGAGCTTTGAAAATCTGGGCGCGGTGGTACTTGGCTGCAGTCCCGACAGTCCCAGGAAACACAGAAATTTCATTGAAAAACAGAATTTAAATATTACGCTTTTAAGTGATCCTAATAAAGATGTACTCAAACAGTACGGCGCGTTTGGATTGAAAAAAAGTTTCGGCAAAGAGATTGAGGGTGTGATCAGATCAACCGTGATCATCGACCCGGGCGGTCATATCGTAGAGGTTTATCGAAACGTCAGGGTCAAAGGCCACAGCGACGAAGTCAAAGCAAAACTGCAGGGTTTGCAAACGCTCAAAAAGCTCTGGTCTTAAGTCCCGGGCAGCCTTGCTGCCTTTTTATAAAACAGTTTCAGCGCCCGTTTTTCTTCATAACCAATTTCGTATTTGATAAATTCAAGATACCAAAGCAGCTGCGTGGCATCGATCCCTCTTTTTTTCGCTTCATTTTTTAAGATATACTGGGGAATTTTTGTTTTTTGTCGCAGGAACTTTCTCTCAAAATGTTTGTTATACCCTTTATTGTAACACAATCTGGCAAAGACAAAAGGCAGCCCCGTTTGGTCCTGCCATGCCTCTGCCAGATCGATCAAGCCCTGCTCCCCGCTCAGATAGCGTTTGAGCGCTTTATCCCCGATGAGAACTTCACCCTGTATACCCAAAATCGCAGCCAACGCATTGGAGGTTTCACTCTCGGCATCATTTTGCGGCAATCCCTTTTTGACAAAAACGCTTTTCACACTGCCTTTGGCGGCAATACCAAGCCCGTGACAGCGGCACTTTTTCGCCCGTATACTGGAGATAAAGGCCGCGTCGATACGCCTGTTCATGAACTCTCTGTTGAGATGTGAAGGCACCCCTTTTTTATAATGCATCAGCGCATTTCTGGGGAAATACTTTTTATAAAAAACCCGAAAAGGCAGCAGATTCAAATATTCAATAGACCCAAAAATCACGTTTTATTCCTTTATATACCCGTTTTTCTCAAGCCAGTTGTAAATCTTTGTCACAATCGGTCCGGCCGTCGATCCGCCGTGGCCGCCGTGTTCGACCATGACCGTGACGATATACTGAGGGTCTTTGTAGGGACCGTACGTACTCAGCCACGCGTGCGAGCGGTGGTAATACTCCAACTCACTTTCTTTCATCCGCTCCTTTTGATCCTGGGGAATACTGACAACCTGCGCGGTCCCCGTTTTTGCCGCCAGCTTGACGTTGCTGTTTCGCAGGTACCAGCGCGCGGTACCCTTTGGGTGGTTTGCCACCTCCTGCATTCCTTTCCTGATAGCGCGCATCGCTTCGGGGTTTTGTTTGACCACTTCGGGCGTGTACGCGCTTTGGTTGTTTTCAGCTGAGGAAACATAATGGGGCGTAGGCAGTTTATCCGTTGCCAGCAGCGCGGTATGTCTTGCCATCTGCATCGGGGTTGCCAGCATATATCCCTGACCGATTGAGGATATGATCGTCTCGCCCCTGTACCAGCGCTGATTGTGGCGGCGGTGTTTCCAGGGGATATCGGGAACGGTGCCGTAAGATTCGTTTGGCAGGTCAACCCCCGTCTTTTCCCCGAGACCGGTATTTCGAAGTACTGCAGCGATCTTGTTGATCCCGGTTTTGATACTGTTTTTATAAAAATAATCATCACAGCTTTCACGGATCGCTTTGTTAAAATTCACGCGCCCGTGACCGTCATTTTTCCAGCACCGAAACCGGTGGCCGCCCACTTCGTATGATCCGTTGCAGTAGGTCGTGGTACGGGTACTGATGTCACCGGCGTCAAACATCGCCAAACCCACGCCCATTTTTATAATCGACCCGGGAGGATACATACCGTTGATAAACTTGTTGGTAAAGGGGCTGTCAAAGTCCAGTCTGATCTCGTCCCATTTTTTTTGGCTGATGCCTGTGACAAACATATTGGGATCATACGCGGGATAACTCACGCTTGCCAGAATCTCCCCGTTTGGCCGCATCACCACGGCGGCCCCGGCCTGGTCTTTAAACATACTATGCACCATCTGCTGCAATCTGCTGTCGATGCTGATGGGCAGCTTATCGTTTTCTAAGGGTTGCTTTCTTTCCAGTACGCGCAACTGTTCGTTTCGCGCATTGACCTGAATGAGATTATACCCCAAAGCTCCCTGCAGATAACTGTTGTAAGCCCCCTCTAAACCGTTTTTACCGATAACGCCGACCTTCCTTGCCACTTCGCTGTCTTCTTTGAGGGCTTTGCCCACGTAACCGATCACGTGGGCAGTGGCGTTTGCAAAAGGATAATGGCGCAGGGTGGCTGGTTTGATCCTGATAAAGCGCGACCGTTCCAGTACCGCCAGGTGAGGCAGCATCGTGTCATACTGAACAAAATCCCTGACCGTAATATCATCCTGGTTATAAAAGGAGTTTTTGCTGTTATAACGGTTTTGCAGCTTTGTTTTGTCCAGATCAAAACTGGATACGATTTTCTCCAGCACAGTATCCAGCTGCACGCTGCTTAAATGCGGAGCGATATTGATAGAAAACCCGATTTTGTTAATAGCAAGCGGCCGCTGGTTTCGGTCCACGATTTCTGCGCGGATGGGCAGAACCCACTCTTTTTTGACCACGTTTTCCTTGGCAAGAAACTCATAATGCTCCCCGTGCCCGATAGCGATTTGAAAAACCCGCCCCAGCAGTACCAGCCAGACAATGGAAAAAAATATTAAAACAATCTTATAGCGCATCACAACAACACCAAAAATGCAAATTCAAACAGAATGTTATACAGCAGTTTCATGCTGATTACGATAGCTTCATCATGAAAAAGATACTCATAACTTACCACCAGTCCGAGTAAAACGCCATTATATAAAAGAATAGTTAACACCCGCAAACAGTTCACGCATCCGGTGTAAAAGCGAAGCCTTGGCAGTATAAGGTAATAATACAAGCCTAATGCGATCACGGTTACAAACATAGGCAGTGAAAAATTGATTTCAAGATTAAAAAGATAGATTAGTGCCACGTAGAGCATAAAACGGTCTTTCTTTTCATATCCGCGTATTGCAAAGATCGCGGCTATGGACGTTAAAGGGGGCAGGTAGTAATAGATGCTTGCAAAAACGGGATATAAAAAGACAATAAGAACAACGGTGATTTTATTCATAGATCAAGGCATACTCGCTGCAGGAACTTGGAAAATGGATACACTTGATACAATCAGCCCATATCTTTTGCTGCGGAATCTCTTGTTTATTGACTTCATGGAATCCGTGGCCGTAGAAAAACTCCAGCAGATTGTGATACGTTAGCGTTAAAATACGCGTTACTCCAAGGGCGGAAGCTTCTTTTTTCGCCGCATTTACCAGCGCTCCGCCGATCCCTTGGCCCCGATACTCTTCAGCAACGATAAAACTTCGGATCTCTGCCAGAGAGGTGGTATGAATATGCAATGCAAGATACCCGATGATCTTATCGCCCTTTTTGGCCGCGATATAACTTCTGATATTGGTAGCCACCTCATCATTATCTCGTTGCAGTATCGTTCCATCAGCGACAAATGCGGCCACCATCTGCTGCATAGTTTCAATATCACCAAGAGTGGGTTTGACATAGGCTATCATCAATCTATCCTGTACAAAGAATCAAAAATCATTCGGTTTAATTTTTCCGTTCCGCTGTTTTTTGTATTGGAAACCAAAATCCCGCCGCGGTTTTGCAGCTTTGTTCTTTGGCTCTGGTTGAGTTTGTCGGCTTTGGTATAGACGCTAAGATAACACTGATCGGGTCGCAGGATGGATTGTATGTATTCGCTGACGGCTTTATCGATGGCCAGGTCGCACTGTCTTGCGTCAATAAGGTGCACAAAGGTTCTGATCGATACGCGGTTGGTAATATATTCATTCAAATACTGCTGCCACAGCTGTTTTTGATCTTTTGATACCTTGGCGTACCCGAAACCGGGTAGATCGACAAAGCGGGCGGCATATTTTTGCTCCCGGTGCTTATAGGTAATATTAAAAAAGTTGATCAGCCGTGTTTTTCCCGGCGTAGCGGAACTTTTTGCCAAATTTTTGCGGTTGCAAAGACGGTTGAGTGTTGAACTTTTGCCTACGTTGCTGCGGCCCATGAACACCACTTCGCTGACGCCTTCGGGCAGCGCTTCTTTGAGCGAGGGGGCGGATTTGACAAAGGCGGCGTTAATTATTGTCGGTTGCATTGTTTTCTTTTGTCTCAAAAATAAATTTTGCGGGTGCGTCTTTACTTCCTGCAACGCGGGCCTGCCCGCTGACGGTATCTACATGGACTTCCCGGCCTGAAATGAAACGGTCGTTGGTAATATCATACAACTGGACCGCTTCATAAAACTCGTACCTGCTTTGGCGGGGAAAATAGACCAACCTGCCGCAGTCGCCTTTGTAATTGCTTTGTTCCTGATCGATATAAAAAGAAACCTCCCCGACCGCTTCGTAACGCTTGGCGTTTTTATCGCTGTCAAAAAAAACCGTAACCTTGGATGCGTTGAGTTCGTTACCGGCATTGATCACATTCACGTTTCCCGTAAATACGCTGTAGCCTTCTTTTTCGTCACCTTCGAAGTTTTCTGCCGTAATCTCGATATTTTGCGCAAACAGCGGTAGTATGCATATGAAAAAAGTGATTAATATCTTCATGATTGTCAACCTTGCTTTATAATTGTTCTGACCTCTTGAGCCCTGATGACACCGTTTTGATAGAAAAACTGATCACCGTAAAATCTGTGATCTCCCCAATAAGCTTCAAACGGCACGACAGAGCGGAAAAAAGCGTTCCTGCTGTCATACAATGCGCTCTGGGTTAAAAACAGCGCATTGTCCGGAGTTGTGATTATAACATCTTTGTTTAAAAATATTTGGTCATCCACCATCTTGGCGTCTTTGGCCCGGGCGGTGTTGTCTTCTCTGTCTAAAGCGTGAAAATTTTCAACTTGCAAATGGGTGGAGTATTTCAACCCTTTTGTCCCTGTAATCTTGCTTTTAAACCCTTCGGTGTCCCGCTGATAAAGCGTAAAATCACTGAATTTGGCTTCCATGTAGCGCTTTTTTTGCTCTTTTTCGCCGCTGACGTAGGGACTTAATCCGTACCCTATCCCCGCTGCTGCAAGAAACATGAAAAAAAACAGGTATTCAAATCTCATAACCATTCATTCACAAAGGCTTCATACATATTCTGCCGGCGCAGAATATACTCGATAAATTCGCGCACCGCCCCCCGGCCGCCTGCGTTTTGCAACACAAGATCGACCATCTTTTTAACCTGCACACTGCCATCGGCAGGCGTGGCGCTCAAGCCTGCTTTTTGCAGCATGGCCGCGTCATTAAGATCATCTCCGACCGCGGCGACTTCGTCCCACGTAAGGTTTTGCTGTTTCAAAACCGATGCCAGCGTATCCAGTTTGTCTCTGACTCCCTGATAGAGATGATCGATTTCTAACTCTTTGGCGCGCCTTGTAACAACCTCAGAGTTCCTGCCGGTGATAATAGCCGTTTGCACCCCCAGGCGCCGGACGCTTTTTATCGCCAAACCGTCTTTGACGTTAAAAGCTTTCGTTTCCAGGCCGCCGGAAGTGTAGATTATACTTCCGTCTGTCATACACCCGTCAACGTCTAAAACAAGCAGTTTTATCACAGGACGCCCTTGGTACTTGGAGTAGCCATGCGTTCATTATACGCAGCCGCCCGGCGAAAACTCAGCGCAAAGGCTTTAAACGCCGCTTCGGCGATATGGTGTTTGTTTCTGCCTCTGTTGCAAACCAGATGCATCGTCAACGGCATGTTAAAAGCGATGGATTTAAAAAACTCTTCAACAAGTTCACACTCAAAGCTGCCTATCTTCCCTTCCAGGCCCAGATCGTAATGCAGATACGCCCGGTTGCTCAAATCGATATCGCAGCTGACGCTGGCTTCATCCATCACTGCCGCGGCATTACCAAAACGCTCCATGTTTTTTACCGGATAGATCGCTTCGCCAAGTGCGCGGGCTATAACGATGCCCACATCTTCGACGCTGTGGTGGTCATCGATATGCGTATCGCCTTTACACGTCACAAAAAGATCGATCAGAGCGTGTTTGGCAAAACTTTCCAGCATATGGTCAAAAAAGCCTACCCCCGTATCAATCCGGCTTTTGCCGCTTCCCAAAAGCGTCAAGCCCACTGAAATATCCGTTTCTTTTGTTTTTCTGCTTTGTTCTATCACCTTTGCTCCCTTACTAAAAACGCCCCGTCAAACTTTGCGTTTTGCATAAATCTTCTGGCTTTTCGTTCATTTTTGAACGTTCCCACATACACTTTATACAATCCGTTTTTTTCTTCCACCTTCGATCCGATACTCAAAGGCAGTTTCATATGTTCTTGCTGGAAATTTACCGCCGCTTCCAAAGAACTGAAAGAGGCAACCTGGACATAATACATCTCTTTTGCATCGCTTTTTTCCAGCGCTTTTGATCCAAACGTCGTCGAATCAGCTGCCGTTGAACCGGTGCTTGTGCCGTATTTTGCCGTTTTGGGCCAGTTACTACCGTCTGTTCGCAAAACCGTCACCCGCACCTTTGCCGTTCCTTTTTTATGCATTCCGATACGCCGTCCCGCCGCGTAACTGAGGTCGATAATACGGTTTTTGACAAAAGGTCCGCGGTCGTTGATACGCACGATCACACTTTTGCTATTCTCCAAATTATCGACTTTGACCACCGTATGCATCGGCCAGGTTTTGTGCGCGGCAGTCAGCGAATGCATATCATAAATTTCGCCGCTGCTTGTTCTGCCCCCGTGGAAATCGGGTCCGTACCAGCTGGCAACGCCTTCCATCCGCTCGCCCTTTTTGACAAGATGGGGCGTATAGCTGACGCCAAACACGCTGTAGGGCTTCAGCGTCGCCCTGTGCACTGCTTGCAGTTTCGTCGTGCTTTGGTTTTCATATGAAGTGGCGGTGTACGACCTTGACGCGGTGGAATATTTTGAACTGCACCCGCTAAAAAACAGTGCAAAAAGCAGCAGTGCAAAAAGACTATTTTTGGACAACGATACGGTCTCCCAGATAAATCGTATTATCAGAGATATCGTTTAACTCTTTTAAGCGCGCCACGCTGATATCGAATTTGCGCGCAATCTTTGAGAGTGTATCGCCTAAACGCACTTCATACACCCGCTGCAATACTTTATTATAATTTTTCTTCGCAACGGGGACGACCAGCTGCTGCTTTGGATGAATGATATGACTTTGAAGATTATTGAAATCTTTAATCATGGAAATATCCACGCCGTAACGGTCGGCGATGGCACCCAGGGTATCACCGTTTTGGACCGTATGCATCGCGTAATAACTTTTCATATCCTTGCTGTTATAGGCCGCTTTAAAATCAGCCAGATTCATATACGGAATATACACGCTGTACTCTTTGGTATCAATCGGCGTAATTCCGTGGCGCAGGTGGGGATTGTACAGATACAGCTGAGATTTGGCAACTTGAATAATCCTGGAAACCCTGTCAAGACTCTCACCGCCGGGGACTTTAACTTCCGCCAGTGAGTACGCCTGTCCGCGGTTGAGCATATAATCAAAATTGCTTTGCAGCATCAACTCTTTGTTTTGCGCCATCAGGGCCAGGTGCACAATCTTTTTAATATAGCGCCTGGTTTCTCGGGGCAGATAGCGTTTTTTTTCATCGATCAATACCATCAGTTCATCGGTGCCGGCCTTTTTTATCGCGCGCTGCACCCTGCCTTCCCCGGCGTTATACGCAAGGGCGGCCAGATACCATTTGTCAAACATGGCGTGCAGATAGTGCAGGTATTTAATCGCCGCACGGGTGGATTTGACCGGGTCGCGCCGTTCATCGACGTAGTTGTCAACCCGCAGTCCAAAGCGCTTTGCGGTAAAAGGCATAAACTGCCACAGTCCCGAAGCCCTGGCGCTGGAATAGGCTTTGAGTTTAAAACCCGATTCGGCCATCGCCATATACAAAAACACATCGGGAATCCCGGCGTCCTGAATCTCCTGTTTGACAAAGGGAACAAACGAAAATCCCCGCTCCATCGCCGCAAAAAAGTTGCGCTGCGTTCGTTCTTTCAACGGATCTTCAAAGTTTCTGTACGTGCTGCTGTGGATAAAACTGGAATCAATATCCAGCGTTTCCAGCACTTTGGATTTGTCATAGTGGGTTCTGGTTTCGATAAAGCCAAATAGCGAAGAAAACGCCAAAAAAAATGTAATAATGATTTTCACTTACGATCCTGTTCTGTTTTTTTTAACTGTAATTATAGCTAAACAACCTGTTGTAGTTCTTTAAAAAGCCGTATGCTGTTTTGGAGTAAAATCTCCTGCATCCGTTGATCTTCAATATCCAGCAGTTGACTGAGTTTTTGCTGTACCAGCGGGATATAACTGGGTTCATTGCGCTTTCCCCTGTAGGGATGGGGCGTCAGGTAGGGCATATCGGTTTCAATCACGATTTTATCAAGCGGCAGCCTGGGTACGATCTGTTTTATTTTTTTCGCGTTTTTAAACGTCACCACGCCTCCTATTCCGAAATAAAAACCGTGATCGGCAAGATCAAGCAGGTGTTCACTGGCGTTAAAGCAGTGCAGCACCCCGTTTTTAGCGCCGTTTTCCAAAAGCGTCTGTTTTGACGCATCCGTTGCTTCTCTTATATGCACGATCAGGGGCTTGTCGTATTCGTTGGCCAAACCGATCTGGGCGGCAAAAACCTCTTTTTGACGCAGTTTGATCTTTTCGCTTTCATCTTGATCTTCGGGCATCCGCACAAAATCCATACCGCATTCGCCAACGGCGATGCATTTTTCATCTTCAAAAAAGCTTCTGAGAAAGGCTTCATCGTATTCATCGGCGTGATCGGGGTGGACTCCTGCCGCAAAAAAGACATTGTCATATTCGTGGGCTATTGTTTGCGCCTTTTTCAAATCCTTCGGGTCGGCTGCCGGGATGATAAAAGCTTTGACCCCCGCATCTTCAGCCCTTTGCATGACCGAGTCAAAATCATCTTTTATCGCTTTATTATCCAAATGGCAATGGGTATCAATCAACACGTTTCCTCTCCTTTTTGTACCGGCAGGTATATTTTTGTACGCAACTCTTCATACTCTTTTTTACAATCTGAGTCAATCGTAATACCCCCGCCGCTTTTAAAATACAAGCTGTTGTTTTTTTTCTCAATATAGCGAATCAATACGCAGCTGTCAACGCTTTTGCCGTCATATACGCCAAAAATCCCCGTAAAAAAGCCTCTGTTATACCCCTCGATCTCTTTAATAAGCTGCGTCGTTTTGTTTTTGGGCGTGCCGGTAATACTGCCTGCGGGAGTGATCGCGTCAAAGATCGCACTGAGGTTTTGACGCCACCTGGGTACATGCGCGCTGATATGGCTGCTTACCTGCAGCAATCCGCCGATATCTTCCACGTAACGAAAACGCTCAACCTTTACATCACGGCCGATAATTCCCAGATCGTTTCGCAGCAGATCCACGATCATGGTATGTTCCGCTTTTTCTTTGGGATCACGCAAAATCTTTTCTCTGGCATTTGCGATCGAAGCGTCAATGGTCCCTTTCATCGGATACGTATGGATACGGTCATTTTGTATCTGCACGAAAGTTTCGGGAGAAAAGGCGACAAAACGGTCTTTTAACATCACTTTGTATTTCGCTTTTGCACGGGTATACAGATGAGACAACTTTTGATCACATTGTAGTTTTGTGGGTGCGGTGAGGTTGAGCAGATACGTGTTGCCCTCACGTATCTGTTTTTGCACCTTCGCAAACGCCTCTTTGTAAGCCTCTGCATTGCTGGCATGGCTTGGCAGGGGATGTTTTTGAAACTCTTTGCCTCCGTGGATGGAAAAGCTGATTGTTTTTAGCGCGTCTAGGGGTTCGACAATGCATCTGCTTTTGTCAAAATCCAGGACAAAGGCAAACGGCCTGTTTTGCTTTGCGTAAGCACTCAGTCGTTTCATTTAACCGATCACGGTATGCTGCAGCACCGCCATGCGCACCGCAACGCCGTTTTTGACCTGTTCTAATACTTTGCACCGGCTGTCTTCCATCATCGCATCGTCAATATCGACGTTTCGGTGTACCGGTCCTGGGTGCAGTAAAATAATATCGCGCTCACCGATGAGTTCTTTGGTGATACAGTAATCGGCCGCGTAATCTTTGAGACTGCCGTAAATCGGGCTGTCGTGGCGCTCGGTCTGGGTACGCAGGCTCATGATGATGTCAACCTCATCTATCACTTCGTGCAGCGTATACGCGCTTTGCAGGGTCGTACTCGGCAGAAAGTGCGGCGGAGCGACCAAAATCACCTCCAGGCCCATCCGTGTCAACAGCCTGATATTGCTTCCGGCCACCCGTGAATTTTTGATATCGCCGACAATGGCGATCTTCTTTCCCGCGGGGTTTGGAAAGTGGCGTGTTATCGTAAAAAAATCCAGCAGCGCCTGGGTGGGGTGGGCGTGGGCCCCGTCTCCGGCATTGAGGATGGGGGTATCGATCATATTGGCAAGCAGTTCGGGAGTTCCTGAGTGTTTATGCCTGACAATAATCGCATCAGGCCCCATAATGGCAAGATTTCTGGCCGTATCTTTAAGCGTTTCACCCTTTTTTGTAGAACTTTTTGCCACGTCAAGATGAACCATTTCCGCACCCAGCCGCTTTGCCGCGACTTCAAAACTGCTTCTGGTTCTGGTGGAGTTTTCAAAAAAAAGCGTCAGTATCAGCTTATCCCGCAACAGTTTGGTTTTTGGATTGCGCAGATAATACGCGGCGTCGTTAAAGATGCGATCGATTTGAGCGACACTCAGGTCGCTTGTATCAAGCAGGTGTCTCATGCTGTCCTCTTATTGCCAGGTTGTATTAAAACTGTTGGCGACCCTGCCGCCAAAACGCAGTGTCTGATCCTTTTGTTCAAGCAGCAGTTCCTCGCCGCTGCGTGGATATGCTTTGATCCGATCGTGGTTTACTCCCTTGGTTCTGGCATGGACAAAACATGCGGCCATGCCCGTACCGCAGGCTTGTGTCTCATCTTCAACCCCGCGTTCGTAGGTGCGCACGTGCATCGTACCGCCCTGCAGCAGGTAGATGTTTACATTGGCGTTATATTGTTCCCGAAGCTTGCGCGCAGCCTGCAGGTCAAAATCCGAAATATCGTCCCGTAAGCTGACCAGGTGGGGTACGCCCGTATCGATCAGATCCCATACGGCCCCGTAAGCAGCGATATTTTTTTCCAGGATACGCGGACGAGTAAGGTCACTGATAACAAAATCACCCGATACGTGCGCGCTGATCTGCCCGGCTCCTGTTAAAAACGTGCAGTTTTCACCCGCCAATCCGTGGCTGTAAGCATAATGCGCCACCGCCCGAGTTGCGTTGCCGCACATCTGTGCCGCCGATCCGTCGCTGTTGTAAAATTCCCATATAAAATCATGGGTATCGCTGGGCAAAAGAAGGACAAAACCGTCAGCGCCCACTCCGCTGTGGCGGTCGCAGATCGCAACGGCAAGATCGCTTCGGTCACCGGGGGCAAAAGCGTGCGTAATAACAAAGTCGTTACCGCTTGCGTTATATTTGGCTACAAACATCTACTTCCTTTCAAAATATCCCAATATATCTTTTTTAAACCGTTCGCACTCCCGGTGAAGGTGGGCAAGATCACCGCTGTTGTCGATAATAAAATCGCCCCTTTGCTTTTTTTGTTCAATATCCATCTGCAAATCCATCTTATTTTGGGCCTGTTGCAAACTCAAACCTTCCCGCCGCATCAACCGGTCGCGCTGCAGATGCCGCGGCGCATACACGACGACTGAAACGTCGATGGGATAACTGTTTTTTTCAAAAAAAAGCGGAATATCGATCAGGTAGGGTTTGGCAAAGGTATCAAGCTTTTCACTCTCGTTTTTGATACGCTCATAAATCAAAGGATGGATAAAAGCTTCAAGCTTCTGTTTTTGCTCTTTCTCTGAAAAAACCAGTTTCCCCAACGCTTTTCTGTCGACTTTGCCTGCGCTGACATAAGCGCTGCCAAACATCGCTGCGATCGTGTCAGCGTGCATATCAAGCAGTTCATGGGTTATCGCATCGGCGTCGATAACGCGAAATCCAAGCATTTTGAGCATACTGCACGCCGTGCTTTTTCCTGTCCCGATGCCTCCGGTCAGCGCCACAGCATAGGCAAAAGCCATTAGTTTAAAATCATCCCTGCAAAACGCTGTTTGATCACGTTTGGCTGCGCAAAAGAGGCCAGGTGGATATCGCAGTTGTAATACTGCAGATTTTCAAGCAGATCGCCTCTTTGCAAAATCAGATCAGCGGTTGGATGGTATTTTTTACTGGCTACAACCAGATTATCAACGCCTTGTTCTTGCATGAAAAATGAAGGCATTATGATTTTGTAATGGGCAGCAAGTTTGACAAGCAGGTCTTCAAACGTTGCGGCTTCACGCACCGCGTTTGCACCATGCATCACAAACACGCCGTCATCTTGGAGTACGCGGTTAACAAGACCTAAAAAGACCGTATCAAAAAGCGGATCGCCCAGATCCTGCGTAACGATAACCAGATCGTAACTGTTTTGCTCGGTATCGCTTAAGAAGGAAACGCTTTCGCGGGTTACAAGCGTACAGTTTTCATGGCCGCTCACATCGATTTCACACGCTCTGCTTTGCAGCAGCGTAATCGTTTCGATATCAACGTGGCGCGCAAGTTCGTCTGTTACCAAAGCGTCAAAATCTCCTATAACCAGCACATGCTGTGGAAGCTTGTGCGTATTGGCACCCACGTGGGCAAGCATTTCACTGACTATTGTTTTATCTTCAATCATACACTGACCTTTTTCTTAGTTTCTGCTGCCGGGTTTGACCGCGGTGGAGCCCTCTTTGCACAAAGGACAGTCATCGGGGTCATACATCGCAAACTCGAAGTTTTCCAGCGCGAAAAGCGGCGTATCAGCAGGCAGTTTGCACGCTTTTTTCGGCGTTGCGTTATCGCCTTGCTTGACGCAAAAACCTCTGTTGGCAAGCGCGGCGTAGGCTTTGACGACACCGCCGTGATCGGCTGCGATATGGGCTGCTTCCAAAGCCGAGCCGCCGGTGGTGATAATATCTTCGCAAATGATGATATTTTCCCCTTTTGCAATCTCAAACCCCCGCCGAAGCTGCATCTGTCCCTCTTTTCGCTCAACAAAGATAAAGCGCGCGCCAAGGGCACGTGCCAGTTCGTATCCGGCAAGAACGCCGCCAAGGGCGGGAGAACAGATGGTATCGACTTTAATCCCGGCCTGCTTGATTTTATCAGCCAGCGCACGCGCCAGTGTTTGGGCGGTTTTGGGATCTTCTAAAACCTTGGCCGATTGCAGGTATCTGGCCGAATGGTTGCCGCTGCTGAGGATAAAATGCCCCTCCAGCAGCGCTCCGGCGTCTTTATATATCGCTTCTACATCCAGCGCCATATTATACTTTCATAATCTCTTCGCTTTTATCTTTAAGCAGCGATTCGATTTTGTCTATATGTTCATCGGTGATCTTTTGGATCGTGTCGTGGGCTGCTTTGGACTCATCCTGAGTAATCTCTTTTTCTTTTTCCAACTCTTTGACGGTATTGTTGGAATCTTTACGGATGTTTCGCACCGCTACCTTGGCTTTTTCCGCCATCTGTTTTGCCTGTTTGACCACACCCTCTCTCTGGTCGGTGGTCATGGGAGGAAAATAGAGTTTCACACTTTCGCCGTCGTTGTTGGGATGTACGCCCACGTTGGCTTCGGCGATCGCTTTTTCAATCGGTCCGACCATGCTTTTTTCCCACGGATTCACCGAAATCGTCGTCGCGTCGGTGGCTAATACGTTAGCCGCCTGATTCAGCGGCGTAGGCACGCCGTAGTAATCAACCTTGACATTGTCTAAAATCGCTGTTGACACTTTGCCCGTTCGAAGGGTTTTGAAATCTCTTCGCATCGATTCGATGCTTTTATCCATATGTTCTTTGGTATCGTCATAAATCTCATTGAGCATAAATATCCCCTTTTGTTAATGTTATTGAGTGAAACCTGCTGTGTTCATCTTTGACAAACACGCGGACCCGGTCTTTCTCAAGCTCGTATCCAAGTTTGGTGGCCGCTTTGCCCTCCTTTGGATACACCCAGTCGCTCCAGCCGTGCCCGCTGACGTAAAACTGCACCGGATCGCTGCTGCCAACGTTGATACTGACGCGGTCTATTTTACCGTCTTTTGGATAATGCAGCGGTTCATTCCAGGAAGCGTCCATATATTTCCAGCCAAACTTGCTTTCAAAATTATCCACGTTGCCTACAAGGGCCATGCGAAAGAGGTTGTGCGGATCGCTTTTGGCGTTGACCGAGCCGTTTGACTGGTTTAAAACCGCTTCAAAGCCAACGCTTTTTATTACCTCTTTGACTTCGGGATTGTATTCCCCGTACGGATAGGCGTAGTACTTTGGCTTGCTGCCTAAAAGATCGGTTAAAATCTCTTGACATTTTTGCGTATCTTCTTTGATAAAGTCGCGTGTTTTGGTCGGCATATGGGCGTGAGAATGCGAATGGCAGCCGATATCGCCGTATTTGGCAGCTTCTTTGACCATTGATTTGTCCATATACATCTGCGAATCATACGTCAGCGTTTTACTTTGGACAAAAAGGGTAAATGGATAGTCGTATTCTTTGAAAACGGGCAGTCCGTTTTCATAAAAACTCTTGTAACTGTCATCGATGGTCAGCACCACCCAGCTATCGGGAATCTGCCTGCCTTGCTTCATGGCCTTAAGCAGCCGGTCAAGCGTAATCACTTCATACCCGTTATCCTTGAAATACGCAAACTCTTTTTTAAGCTCCTGCATCGGCGTATTGGTCGTGGGATAGCGGTCATCACCGAAGCGGTGATAGACAAAAATCGTCGCATCGGCCAGGACGTATACGCTCAGGGCGAAAAAAAGAAGAAAACGTTTCATAATCTACTCGGCCGGAACGCTTGGAACGCTTTTCTCATTGCTTTGCGGAATGCTCTCAGATTCGGCGGGAGCGCTGTTTTCAACCTTCACAGAATCCATAACCGAATCGGAAAACTGGGTATTATATGCATAACCAAGCGCCAGCGTATTGACCACAAACGCAATTGCCAGCGTAAAGGTAAGCTTGGTCATAAAACCGCCGCTGCCCTTTTGGCCAAACACCGAATCGTTACTGCCGCTATAAGCGCCAAGGCCGATACTGGAACTTTTCTGCATCAGCACGGCTGCGATAATAAGCAGGGCTAAAACGATCTGAATCACTAAAAATGTACCTGTCAATGTATATCCTTGTTTAAGGGCACCTTACAGGCGTGCCCTTGACGTAGAGTTTATTTGCGATTATATCCAATACAGCATTAAAAAAAGTTGATGAAGATGGTATAATTGCGATTAAAAAAGAGGATTATGGACCATATCCGCCAGTTTGACAAGATGGCTGAAAATTACGGCCGCTATAATATCATCCAGAAAAAAGCGGCTCTTGATCTGCTGGGCCTGCTTGGATCGCGCCCGGAATATATCGTGGATTTGGGATGTGGCAGCGGTACGCTTTATAATCTTGTCACCTGGCCGCTTCAAGCCTATATCGCCTGCGACAAAAGCGCGCAGATGCTGCGGCTGCATCCAACGTGCAGCCAAAAACTGTGCTGTGATTTTGATGCGTTTGATTATGAAACATACAGGGATTACTTTTTTCTCTCATCCGCGGCGCTGCAGTGGGCACAGAACTTAGACAACATCTTTTCCAAGCTGCGCGGAAAGGATTTCGCACTCAGCCTGTTTACGGCCAACACGTTTGCGTCACTGCACAGGGTTGCGGGCATCACCTCACCCATTTACACCAAGGAGGCCATACTTGCCTCGGCCCGGACAGTCTTTGGCAGCAATGTTACAATAGAGGTTCAAAACTATTTCTTACGTTTTGAAGATACAATGAGTATGCTTCGCTATATAAAACGTTCCGGCGTCAGCGGGGGCAAAAAAAGCTTGGGATATAAACAGATACAGAATGTGTTGAGAAATTACAATAAAGATTATCTGGAGTTTGAAGTCGTCTTTTTGACCTCTCCCCAGATCCCTGCGGCACACGACAAATAAAGGTGTGCTGCTGTCTTCCGACCCTGACACGGTGCCTTTAAATGCCGTTGCACAGGTCTGAAAAGAGGCATTCAAAGCAAGAAACCTTGCTCTCAGTGCCTCTTTTGCAAACTCGTGGCAAAATTATACCACACTGAAGTAAAATCTCGCTTAAAACACTCAATGCACGAGGTAGGGATGGACTTCGTGCTTGCTTGCAAAGGGCCGGGCGCGGCATGATTGATCCTGTATAGATACGACAACCTCTTTGCCTTCGTTTTTGGCATAGGTCGCAATGATCCTGGCCGCAAGCTTTCTGTCCGATTCCCGCGCGTCTTTTTGCAGCAGGCTGAACGGGCCGACCACGTTTTGCGTTACGGGGACGTATTTCTCGTTTTGGATCGCTTCCAATCTTTCATTATCTTCTTTATCCCGGCCCACGACAAGTTTCGCCCCTCCGGGCAGGCGCATATGCCGTCCGGCTTTGAGCAGGGCGATATCTTGTGTCTGCAGCGTATCATACGTTATAAACTCCCGCAGCCGGTTGCTAAATCCCACATCAGTCAGCAGGCAGCCTCCCGCGGGGCTTTCATATTCGCCAATTCCGTACTCTTTGGCCAGTGCCAGCTGGCGCGATCGGCTCCGGCCGCTGAAATCAAACAACTCTTCGCGCCGTACCCAGCCCTGGCGTTCAGGTAGCGTGGGTTCCATCAGTTTCGCACTCAGCGGCCGAAGCAGCAGATCATCGGTGTTTGAAATATTAAGTACCGACCGCATCGCCCCCTTGTTCTGGCTCATGGGGCGCTGTCCCACCACTTCCCCGCTGATCAGAAAATCCGCGTCATATTCCTCCATCAACTCTTTTGCCAGCGCGAACATAAAACCGTGGCAGTCGATACAGGGATTGAAATTCTTGCCGTAGCCGTATTTTGGATCAAACAGGACTTCATCCAAGAACGCTTTTTGCGCGTCTACAATCTCAAGCCGGGCATCTGCTGCAGCGGCCATTTTGCGCAGGTGCGCTTTTTTGTCCCCCATTCCACCAAAACCGATATCGATATGCAAAGCGATTACGTCAATGCCCTGCCGTGCTATTGTTTTCGCCGCCAGGGTGCTGTCAAGGCCGCCGCTAAAAAGTGCCAGGGCTTTCATCAAACTTTTCCTTTAACTCTTTTTTTGCCGCCTGCTTGATATAAGCATCCTCACCGTCACCGGCGTTTGCAAGTTCGTGCTCTTCTATAAAAAGCACCTGGGCCATGTGCGCCAGTGCGGTAACAAACTTTTTGGCATACGCGCTGTCGTTCATGATCGACGTGGCGATCAGGGGATCGATCTTTCTTTCATGGACCAACTGTTCAAACGCGTGGTTTTGGGTCAAATCAAATTTTCTGGCTTCCTGCTGCAGCATTTCCAGCTTCACCAGCTTTTGGGTTGGGTCGCTTTCTTTTCTGATCTGCTTGACGATGGAAAACATTTTCTGCAAACTTTGCTTGATATGGCTGTATTCGTTTGCTACGTAAAAATTATCGTCTTTGAGGTAGTTGCGGAAGTTTTTCTGCATATGTTTTAAACTCTTCATCGCTTC
>CAYUAC010000018.1:21878-23506 GCA_964442515.1 uncultured Campylobacterales bacterium
TCGATAATATCGGTTGAGGCGCTTTTATATTCGGCCAGCTTGGCAAGCTGCTTTTCATCCATATTTTTCTGGGCTTTGATCGAAAAAATAACGATATTGGAATACAACTGTTTAATCTTGTCTTTGTAGTTGGTATCAATATTGACATCAATATCATTGAGCACTTTCATCATCTCTTTTTTGGAAAGTTTGTATAACCGCTGCGTTTCATTGCGGATAGCTTCCAGGGCCGCTTCTGAAACCTCTACGACATCATCATTCAGGTATTTTGGCTCCATAGTCCCGGAGGTAAAACGTTTGGAAAGATACGAAACCATCGGCTTGGAAAAAGGAACGACCACCAGAACCCCCAGAATATTAAAAAAGGTATGAAACAGCGCCAGCTTCATAGCCGGATCCTCAAAGGACAGGGCCCTGGCACCGATTTCAACCATCTGGGCAAGTACGGGCATCAGCGCGATGGCCAAAACGGCGGTTACGACATTAAAGATGACGTGGGCCAACGCCAGCCGTTTGCCGTCACTGTTTGACGCGATCGAAGCTAAAATCGCGGTAATGGTGGTACCGATATTTGCCCCGATCGCCAGAGAAAGGGCGTCATAGTACATAATCTGGCCCGTCGCCAGCGCGGTGACGGCCAGGGCCATCGTGGCGGAACTGGACTGCACCAGTACCGTTATCCCCACGCCTATGGCAAGATACATCAAGATACCAAGAATACCCTCTTTGGAAAACTCGGTCAGATCGATCGTATCCTTGATACCCTCAAAGCCCTCTTTCATATAATCAATACCCAAAAAGATAAAGCCAAGACCGATTAAAACATTGCCAAATCCCTTCAGCGCGTCGCTTTTTAAAAAGCGAAACATCACGCCGAAAACAACCATAGGCATGGCAAAAACGGCGATCTTAATCTTAACACCCAGAGCCGCCACGATCCAGGTAGTCGCGGTGGTCCCAAGGTTGGAACCAAACACGATCCCCACGCCGCCAAGCAGCCCCATGAGGTTGGCTGAGAGAAAGGAGATGGCAATTACCACAACCAAAGAGGAACTCTGTACGATCGCGGTGGCAAAAAAGCCGCTGAGGATCGCTTTGTAGATATTGGAGGTGGTTTTTTTCAAAATTCTTTGCAGCGTACCGCCGGCAAACATTTTAAACCCGTCTTCCATGAAAAACATCCCGATCAGAAAGACTGCGATACCAAAAACGATGCCTTTAAACATCGAATCACCGATAGTCAGATACGCGGCGGTAAAGAAAAACGCGATCAACGGCAGCTTTTTAAACAGCCTGACCCCCCATGAAGGTTGTAAAACGGAAGCTTTACTCATTATCTTTACTATCCTTTTTGTTTTTTTCTTTATCGATATTCATCTCATTAGCCTTTGGATCGGTGATGGCGGGACCGTAGACGCTTTCATCCATCATCTCTATTTCACTGAGGCCGTCATTGACCTTTTTTTTACGCGGTTTGAGATGTTTTTTATTAATTTTGTCGGGATAATCCACATTTCTGAGGATATGTTTAATACACTCCAGCCTTGCCTTTTTCTTATTATCCGACCGGATAACCGTCCAAGGGGAAACATCGGTATGCGAAGCCAGCAGCATGGAGTATTTGGCCG
>CAYUAC010000019.1:0-23453 GCA_964442515.1 uncultured Campylobacterales bacterium
TTTTGGGGTACTACGATGTTTCAGTGGTTTTATTGTATCAAAATCTTATACGTTTAGAACAATGCCAAATAATACGCAAGAAGATACTTGCCCCATAGCAGGGATCTTAAGCTACTTTTTGATAATCGCGTATATCTATTTCTACACCGCTTTTCAAAATCTCTTTTGCTTTTAGTAAAAGTTCTTTGGAGACATCGTCTGCTAAGTATTTTTCTCCGCAATTATCACAAACCAGAGCCGGTACATTTTTAAAAATGAGTGTCGCTCCATTTTTTTCCAATGTTATTGTAGTGAAGCCATTTTTGGTATCACCATTTTTACAAATCATACATTTCATTTTTGACTCCTCCGGGTTTTCATATCAGCTTCCCACTTTTCAAGACTTGGCACATAAACTGTAATGACAATAAAGTTTTCATCTTCATCTTTAGCATACACAACATGCAATGGTGTGCCATCTATAAACCCCAAACACAAATAAGAGGGATACGGTTTATCATCAACATATCTTTCAATAACTTCACCATCATTGACAACATACTCAACACTGACCTCTTCAATGTCTCTTTGAAACATTCTCTCAACTGCATGGACTCGATAAATAAAATTCACATGCTTTCCTCATTCTTTAATGTAGATATTATAACACATCTTCTTAATTACTTCATTTGCAGACTCTCAATATATATAGCACTTAAGAATATACAGCCAAAAAAGTAAACCTCCGGCACTTTTTTCGCGTTTACAATTTGCAAGATTGACAATACTATAAAATTAATATATACTTTTTAATATATTCCAATTAGGAAGGATCTCATTATGTCGGCAGTAGCAAAAGTGTTTAAAAACGGACAGAGTCAAGCTATACGCATACCCAAGGAGTTTCGTGTCGATACGCAGGAGGTCTACATCGAAAAAGTCGGCAATTCACTTGTGATAAAACCCAAAAGCGCAAGCAAATGGGATCAGTTTTTTGATCATTTAGAAAAAGTAGACACAAAAGACTTTTTGCAAGAAAGATATCAACCAAAACAGCAAAACAGAGAGCTTTTTTAATGGTTTATATGCTTGATATAAATACATGCGGATATATTATCAGAAACAAACCCGAATCTATAAAACAAAAGCTAAAAGATGTAGAAACCAATCATACCTTAGCGCTGTCTTCGATCGTCGTATCAGAGCTTTTTTTTGGAGCAAAGAAAAAAGGAAGCGCAAAACTCAATAAAATAGTGTCAGAGTTTGTCGAAAACTTTGTTGTTTTAGATTATGATAAAACAGCGGCAAAAGAGTATGCAGCGATTCGAAAGGATTTGGAGAAAAAAGGCACCCCGATAGAAGCAAATGATTTTTTCATCGCTTCGCATGCTAAGGCTACAGGTGCGGTACTAGTGACCAATAACCAAAAAGAGTTTGCAAGAGTTAAGGGGCTAAAGCTTGAAAATTGGAAGTGAAAATATTTTTATTTTACAGGTTTATGTATGATACAATATAAGAACTTCGCAAAGGACACACCATGGGAGCGTTAAAAATAGAAGATATAAACTACAGTTATGATGATTACAAACTGTGGGAAGGGGATTGGGAGTTGATAGAAGGCGTGCCCCTTGCTATGAGCCCTGCACCTGTGCGAAAGCATCAAAGCATTGCCAGTGAGATAATCTATAACATTAGGATGCAACTGGAAAATTGCTTTATGTGTGAAGTATTAGGCGAGGTTGATTACAAGGTGTCTGAAGATACTATTCTCCGGCCTGATATTGTGCTTACATGTAATGAAACCCATGACACTTACCTTACAAAAGCTCCTGAAATCATCGTAGAGATCATCTCTAAAGCGAGTGCAAAAATAGATGAAGTATATAAATTTGACATCTATGAAGCACAAAAAGTAAAATACTACATCATTATCTATCCTGATGACCTCTTGGCAAAAGTCTACAAACTAGATGGCAAAGCTTACGACAAACAGGGTGATTTTAGCCTTGAGAGTTATAGCTTCCAAGAGACTACATGTAAAATCCGTCTGGATTTTAAGAAAGTGTTCGCAAGGTTTAGAGGATGAGGTATGCAAAAAAGTAAGATTTTTTTAGAAATTTTCAAAAAGGGTCCGACCTCCTCCGCCACGCAAAAAACTGCCACTCAAGTAATTTTTAAAAAAGATCCCTTAACAAGCGCTAAAACTACACACTTGTAAACGCTTTGCAATGATTCTTTGAATAATTATTGTAATCTTACGATATAATGTAAAGTAATGGATAAAGGGTGAATATAATGAAAAAACTGTTATTAATCTTTTCTTTTATGATTGTTCATATATATGCTGCATCAATTTCACCAAATAGTTGTGGTTCAATTAATGATGACGAATTAAATTTAAATATAGATATTACCGATGGAGTTTTTGAGTTAGATTCATTACAAATTAATTGGACGGGGAATCCTAACAGACTAGATGACTTAGAAATTGAGATAGAAGACTGTGAACAAGAGGATGACAGATATTACCCCAATGAGTTGTTAAATTTTAACAATTGTACCATTTCTGGTAATAATATTGAGGTGCAACTTGAATTTGATGAATTAAGAAGAAGAAATCAATTTTCAAAAGATCAAGAGATAATTTTTACTTTTAAAGCACAAAACGGTAGTACAAATAGTGTAACGATATCCCGTGATAATAACGGTAACAGTCATTGTTCAGTCGTTGATAGCGGTAGCGGTAGTGACACAGTTGTTGTAAACAGCCTTCCCTTTTGTGATACGTTTGAACCTGGTTTGGAAATTGAAGATGGGGATACAGTCAGTAAAGAGTATGATTTTTCCGCATTAGGCACAAGCCAAAACATTGATACAAGCTTTACATTTACCGCGTTTAATGGTTGGGAAGATGGTAATGTATGGTTTTCAGATTCATTTATCGTAGATGCAAACAATGATGAAGTGTACAATCAAACCCATGTTGACGGTCAATATACGCAAGAACTTTTGCTGCAAAGTGATGGTGCAGGAACATTGGAGTTAGATTTTACCGTAGAAGCAAATGCAAATGAAAAAGCAAACCTTGATGAAATCTGTTTTTCACCTTCGTGTGATGCTACCTATAATGGGATCTTAACTCCTTTAGAATTTGAAGGTAGGAATTTTACAATTGACAGTACACTTGCACAAACAGAGTTTACTCATGTAAATTTTGAAACACCCTTTAGTACTGTTCCTGCACTGTTTATACTTCCGACAAATCATGGTGGAAATCCGGCAAATGTTCGGGTTAAAAACGTAACAAAATCAGGTTTTGACGTTGCTATGGCTGAGCCTCTTCCAGAAGACGGGGGGCATATGGCAATGGATGTTGCATACTTTGCGGTTAATGAAGGAGTTCATAAAATTGGAAACTCTTTTGTTGAAGTAGGTAAGGTTGATACGAATAAGGTTAAAGATATCGGACACGGTGACGGTGAATCTTACGGTTGGGAAGATATCAATACGACCGTAAATTTCTGTGATCCGATTGCCGTTGCAAATATAATGACAATTGAAAATGAAGACTATGTAGTATATGAACCCTCGGATCCATTTTTAGTTCCCGCTATTGATATCAATGGCTCTATACAACTTGCATTGGATAAAAGTGAAGGCTCAACGCAAACTGTTACTGAAAATGAAACAATTGCTTATATGATAGCTGATGCTAATATACAAGATAGTTTTTATGATTCAAACGGCAATTTTGTCTCTTTTGAAACGATTAAAGCAGAAAAAAGTATTGACGGTTGGGATAACGGCTATGACGAGATCGAATTTATTAATGATTATTCCGATGAACCGTTACTGACAGCATCTAAAATATCTAATTATGACCCAGAACCTGCATGGCTTCGATTCGATGAACATAATACAAATGAAAATAAGATAAGTTTAACACTTGATGAAAGCAGACATGACAATGAAAGAGGCCATGTTAAAGAAGATGTTGCCGTTTTTGCTTTTTCTTCGGAGTTTTATGTCAGAGAGGGTGTGTGTTCATATGTAAGGGCGTATTATAATACAACCGATGACGGATATTATTACGTAACAGAGGGGATTGCAGGCAGGTACGGGTTGCAGCCGTTTGAAATATATTGTTCCAATATGGCAACATCCGAGCCAAAAGCTCATCTTCCTACGGTTATTAATAATCCCGATATTGCCGCAAACAACAGCAACTTTAGGTTTACGCAAAATAATGACGATAGATATTATAATTCTAATAGCAACAAAGAGTATTTTCACCGTATTCCTGTGGATGATTTTTTCTATGCCAAAGATGAATTTTTAAATGACGGGTTTTCAAATATAAACTTAATCGGAACTCCTTTTAAAGTAGATTTCTCAAATACTGCACTTACAGGATGTGCAGCTGCGTCTGATACAGATGATTTACGAATCGGACACCATTCTCAGGCAGTCAAAGTTGATCCGAAAGTAGATTATGACAATAAATGCGAAGCTACACAGATACAGTTTTCCCAAATCAGTGATTATTACGCAAAAGATGCCTACATTCAAAACAATTATAAATTTTGTTCCGAGGTTGCAAAATATGAATATGAGCAAACGCAAGTAGTGCCAAATGACGGGTACTATCTTTTAAAAAGAAATAACGGCAGTGGTCGTTTAGTAGTGGCTTATTGTGATATGAGTCCACCTGTTAGTGATCAAGTCTGGACACTTTTTTTAACGCTTGACGGGTTTACTACCGATCAAAAACAGGATGTTGTAGATAACAGAAACGATACCTGTTCCCAAATAGGGATGGACTTTTTTGTACCCAATTCACAAACAACTTTTAATGCAATTCGGGATTATCTGTATCAAGATAATATTACCCTTTGGGAAGATTATTCGGGAACGGTAAGAGAGTATTTTAACGATTATGAAATCAGTGGATGGGCAACGGATGGACAAAACAGTAGCTTAAAACCCTATCCGGTTCCAGACGGATCCATGTGGCCCTACGGTCCAATGGGTATATATAAAGCATCTGACGGAGCAAACGGATCTGATAAAAAGATGGCAAAGTCGAAAATATTTTTAACACAGGAAGAAAAAGATGCCGGGTTTGGAAGTTTGGATGAAACGGGATGGGTCAGTATTTTGCCCGAAATTGACTCCTCATATGAAGATCAGTGGTGGGTTGCCGATATTGCAGCCGGATATGATACAAATCTCAATAGAATCAATGCACCCATCGAACCAAACGGGGATTATGATGCTAATAACTGGCTTGGATGGTTTGCCGATGATAATGGGAATATAGTTCACTATAACGATCAAAACGGTGATAATAGATATAGGTATTCAAACTACATGTGCATGGGAAGTAATTTTTATCAAACGGTTGAGTTTGAAAACGATAGTTTTATTGATGCATATGATGTCGGCAAAAACGGATTGGATAATAAAACAATAGATACAAAGATAGTTGCAGCATCATTTGATATAAAGCTTTCCCTTTATAACGATGAATCAAAAACGGACTTTGCAGACAGTGAGGGGGAAGCAAAAGTTAGAATCGTAGAAGCTTCCGAAGCTTCCGAGTGTCCTGACGCTACAACAAGTTACACTCCCTGGCAGACTTTGGATTTAGCAACTGATGATATAGCAACTTTTACGGTAAATGAAGCGGTGCAAGATGCAAGGGTGCAGATCGAGTATGATACAAATACGACCTGTTCCACCGATAATTTTGCAATCCGTCCCCAACAATTTGCAGTTAATTCAACCGGTGGTGGTTTTTATGCAGGGGAGAGCTTTGACTTAAACCTGCAGGCCCTTGATGCAAATGCACAGCCGGCATCAGGATATAACGAAACCGTAGGTGTCTCTTTTGCAATCGATGCTAATGTAACCGATGCAAACTGCAGTGACGGGAATTTTACGATAATCAATACAAATTTCAGTTTTAGCGACGGAGAAGCAACCGCGGTTGTCAATGTTGACGAAGTAGGAGAGTTTGATTTTGCGGTTTATGAAAAAATCGGTTCGGAGTTTGCTAATGTAGATGCAACAGATACAGATGAGAGTGAAAGGATTATTACGGAAGATAACACAACTTTAGTGGTAGACCCATATAAATTACAAGTGGCAAACACTTTTTTTACAGTATCAAACAATAATGATTGGCTGTATATGAGTAACGCATTTGATAATAACGTAACTGTTGGTGCAACGGTAGAAGCTTTGAATGAAAGCGGTAATCCTACGGTGAACTTTTCAAGTGAGTGTGTTGCACAAGATGTTGATTTGCATTTTGACTATACGTATGATGAATATGACAATGATGTGTCCGATATTGATATAAACGCTACTTCACTGCAAGGAGATTTAGATAATAATGTATTTACTTTAAATGATATAGATAGAAATATTACCGCACGAAAGGATATGTTTGTAAGCGGCGAGGCAAACGTCAGTTACGGTTTTAAAATCGATAAAAAAATTACTCCTCAAAGTCCTGTTTCAGTTAAGCTCAATACTGTCGGAGCTCAAGGCGGCATAGCATATACAGAAGACAATGATTCTTTAACGGCCAATAATGAAGCTGTCTTTTACTACGCCAAAACCCGTCCGGTGGATTTAACGACATCGAAATCAACCGATACTACTGAAGTTTATATAGATGTCTATGACAGCAGCGGCAGTCTGGCTATGACACAGCAAAGTCTCAACTGGTATCGTTTTGTGGAGGATAACAGCACGACAGTGATCAATACCGATCATTCTATGCATAGCGTAACGGCTTCGAACACCGATGGCGTGACAAAGCTGCTCATTGACAACAGTACTACGGAGGTGCAACAAGATATCATCCATTTGGATATCGCTGAGTATCTCTGGTATTCTTCCGGGGGGCATCCGTATAATTTTACAGACGGCCAGTGCAGTACAAATCCCTGCTTGATGTATCAGTACAGCGGCAGCGGTCAAGCCAGCGGCGTCCGCTCCGGCGATGTCAACAGCAGTCAGATCGATCCCGGCAGTATCGATACAAAGCGTCCCAAGGGAGTGAAAATATTTAGATGAGAAAGGGTGTGACGCTCATTGAGCTGGTTTTGAGTATGGTGATTGTGGCGTTGGTTTTTACCGTGATTCCAAAGATCATCATCGCGACTAATAAAAGCTTTGTCAGTGCCAGTAAGCAAGACGGCATTTTTAACGCCGTGGAACTGATGCATACCATCTCAAGCAGTCCGTGGGACGCAAAAAGTTATGAAACGTTTAATATATTAAACGTTGACGAAAGTCATACAAATCTTGAGTGCAATGCAAGTTCAGGCTATAGACCGGGCGGTTTTATCGGCGGTAGGAACTGTTTGGGGGCTAAAACAAACGCTACCGATATCGATGAGAGAAATACAACGGCGATAACGGCGATTGAGGATTTTCACACCTTTGATTTTGACGCAAACGATACAAAATGTCTTGAGTATACAAGATACGGTTTGCAACCCCGGGTCCAATACAATACGTTTGACACATTTACACCATCAGATATTAACCTTTCATCCGATCTTGTCAGTACGGCAAACGACGGAAACGAAAGCGGTAATATCAAGTATGTCAGTTTGAGTGTAAGTTTTGATGCGGCGGGGCAAAACAGCGTGTGTATGGATTTTGACTATTATTCTACCAATCTGGGTCAGACAGGGATTGAGAGAAAAGTCTATGAATAAAAAAGCGTTTACTCTTGTAGAGATCATTATCGTTATCGTCATCGCCGCAATTCTTGGCAGCGGCACGTACGTATTTATGCAAAAAATGCTGGAGCGGGCTATCAAAGCCGAATTTATCACCCAAAAGTCGCTGCAGACCCAGGCCGCGATCGATCAGCTGGCTTATATGCTCAAAGGACGTATCGTTAACAGTACGATCAATTACAACAATGACGGCACATCATATGAAGTTTTGGATCTCAGCGCTGACACCAGGCCCGTGTTGGAATGGATCGGTGAAGAGATCGATCTCAAATACGCGGGGAGTTACAGCGGTTTTATCGATTTAGATGCCAGTACGCAAAATCATATCATTGCCAGAGACTTTAATCTCTCAGCCATCACGGCTACGGATTATGCCGTTGTTTTTGCGGGCAATGACGACCTGGGGGAGGGAAGCTTCAGCGAATACGGCTGGCACGGCAGCGATGACAATGTCACCTATCCAATCAACGCGGCATCAGATATAGGCGGCAATGATGCGAATCTGACCTTGCAAAACGCCAGTGATGAAACGGTCAAAATCCATTATGAAAAATATTATCTGGTCAAAAGCGGGTATGCCGTGACACGGGGGGAGGAATTGGATAAAAATACCTTTGATAACGACTGCAACCTTTCTGTACAAAACGAGGATTTTAATAACACGCTGTTTCTGTTTTATGACTTTCAGCCCTGGGAGGGCGAAACATTTTGTGCAGATGACAGCGGCAACAAACAAGGGAAGGTAACGGTACTGCTGGATGAAGTGACCGGCTTTGAAGCCTCATACGACGGGACGGTGATGCGCTTGAAACTGGAAGTGACCAATCCGCACGAGGTAGATGATACGACGCTTTCAAAAACAAAGGCGGTATTTTGAGACGGGGTTTTTCACTCATCCAGGCGTTGGCAATTATCCTTTTGGTAAGCTTTTTGCTTATGGTGACGTTAAAGCAGGCCAGTATCGTCGCCAAACATACCGGCGACAGCTACGCGTACCAAAGAGCCGAGCTTTTTTCAAACAGTGCCGTTGAGATGGCGATGCTTGCAATTCACGGGCATGATCGTAGCGGCGGAAACTGTTTGGAAAATACAACAATCACGGATGAACAGTTTGAAGCCGAGGTACAGGTACTGCAGTATTATCTGCATGAGGATGAGCCAGATAAATGCAGTGACGCAGATTTATTCAAAGAGATAGATACCGAAGCATCAAACGGTATGGTATGGATGAAAATAACCGTTAAGCCTAAAGGCAGGTTTGCAAACAACAGCGACAGAAACATCACGCTAGAGCGTACCACGCTGCAAAAACTGTGAGGGTAGAAATGAAAAACGCGATTACGCTTATAGAACTTGTCTTTGTCATTGTTTTACTTGGTATTATCTCCGCTTCGGCGGTGATGGTTTTGCCCAAAAACAAAGCGATCACGGATGCCAAGCATATAGCATCGCTGCTCAATGAAAAGCGCTTTCAGGCGCAGGGCAATCAAGCCAAGCGTAGTTGTATTCGTTTGAATGATGGAAATCTTTCAGACGATGAGTATACAATCGCCAGTGAAATACAATACGGAGAGGATGAACTTTGCTATGACTGGATGGGCAGAGTATACGAAAGTAACACAACAGAGGACCAGATTGGGCAGATCGTGGATATAAACATCTCATCTCAGGGCAATAACGTCCGGGTTTCAGTCTTTCCCTACACGGGTTATGTTAAAATAAATAATTAATTGTGAGGTTGGGGCATTGTCTTTAGTTTTTATCAGTCAGCAAAAACAGCTTTTTTATTGTCAAAATTATGTTTGTGAACCCCTTGAGGGGAAGATAAAGCGCCATCCCGTCGTCGGCGTGGTCGATCCGCGGAAAGTGATCACGCACAGTTTCAAGGTTCCTGAAAACATAACCAAAGACGAACTTGACATTGAAGTGGAGATGAAGCTGTACGATGAAGCCGGACTCAACGCCGCTGACGATTATAAATTCTCCTATATCATCAAAGACCAAAACATCGAAGAGACCGAAAACATGGTCGAAGCTTTTGCTATCAAGCAAAACGATCTTTTAGAAGATTTCGCTTCCGTTGCCGAAAAAACCAAATACATTGATACTCTCACCGTCCCCTATGTCGCGTATGAGGGGTTGTACGAAACCCACGAACTCGAACCGCAAAACGACGTGTTTGTCCATCTTGGCAAAGAGTACAGTTTCGTGTCTTTGTGCAAAGAAGGCAGATATATCTACTCGCGAAACATCAGTTCGCTTGAACGACTGGCATCCAATCTGGACAATGATCTTGGCGTGGATGTGGATAAATTCATCGAACTGCTGCATACAAAGGGCGTTACTCAAAGTTACTACGACGAGGAAGAGGATGAGCTTTTTGAATCGGTGCAGACACAGATGCAAAACGTGTACAACCGAATCAACGACGCGGTGATGTATACGCGAAACATCTTTAGCTTTGAAAGTGCCGACCGGATTTTTATAGAGTGTGAGGGTGCCTGGATACGGGGAATCGATATCTTTATCAACGAACTGCTTTTTGACAAAGCCCACGTGCTTTCAACCAGGGAAGTGATCAAGGTCCATCACAGTTCGCTGACTATGGATTTGACCGACTGCATCGTGGCGTGGTATGCTACGCTGCATCACAGTGTGCTGCCAAATCTTTCTATTTTTGAAAGAAAAGTCCCCTTTGCACGCTCTTTTTTGGCAAAATGTCTCTACGCCACCGCCGCGGGGGCCGCCGTGGCTTCCATCTACCCGCTGATTTTGCATTATCAAAATATGCAGCTTCGGGATCAGATAGGGCAGCAGCAGCAGGTTTTGCAGGCAAAGCAGAACCAGCAGCAGGCTCTGAGCGCGGATGTGAACGCTTTGCAAAAGCAGATTGAAAAGGTTCAGCACAAGGTGGATGAATTCAGCGCGGCCGAAAAAACATTTGCCGATGAGGTGGAACAGGTGCTGCATATGGACCGTGCCAACAGAAAAGATATCAAGTTTGTCAGTGATCTTGATCAGCTTTTGCAAAAGCTTGGACTTCGGGCCAGTGCGGTAGCCAAAACGGATGAAGGGTATGAAGTGGCCGTTTACGCGGGTTATGACAGCAGGGAAAAGGTGACGGTGCTGATGCGCGAATTTTTAGCTTTGGGGTATGAAAGCGTCAAGACCGATCGTATCTATGACGAAGAAGGCCTTTATCACAGCAGAGTAAAGATCGTATTATGAGAAAAGTTATCGATTGGTTTCAAAATATTTACTCAGATCTGGACAACAAAAAAATATGGCTTTTTTACGCCCTGTTTGGTCTGGCCGGTGTAGGGCTGGTCGTGTTTTTTCTCTCCGTACCGTTTTTTTACAAACAAAACGGGTTGCAAACAACGCTGCAAGAGACAAAAACGCAGATACAGCAGCTCAACCTCCAATCCTTTAAAACCAAAAAGAACACGCTTACCCGGCAGAAACTGGAAATGAACAGCCGCCTGGAAGAGTTGCGCAGCGATTTTCTGACCCAAAAATCAATCTTTGCAGAGTATGCGTTTACGCAGTTCAAAGATGACAAACTCAGCCTCTTTTTAGATACGCTTATGAAGCGTTCAAAAAGCAGAAACCTGGAACTCAGCGAAGTACTCAGCACCCGGCCCAAAAAGCAGGAGACAAGCGCGCAGATTATTGAGGTAAAAGGAAGCGGAAGTTATACCGATATCATGGCCTATGTACATGAACTGCTGGCCTTTGACGCGCTTTTGGGACTGCAAAGTTACACGGTGTGGATAGAAAAGGGGGAGCTTGTATTTGAAGCAAGTTACCGTTTTGGCAAGGAGGATACGTGAAAAAACTGCTGTTACTCCCGTGCATCTGCGCGGTATATCTTGCCGGGGCAGACAACCTTGAAACGATGGTGCAAAAAGCGGGGCTGTACGGCAAGTACAAAACAGTCGTCCCCGCATACGACCCTTTTGTGATCCAGCCATCCGGGCAACAGAACCAAGATGCGGGTAGGGAGCAAAACGGGGCTAAAAAGGAAAGAAAAAGCCTTTTTGAACCAACGGCGATCATGAATAATAAAGTCTTTATCGCAGGAAAATGGTACGAACAAGGCGACACCTACGGTGAATATGCTATAGTAAGGGTTGACGATCCCTACGTTACGACCGCAACAGGGGGTAAAACCATGACATACAACATAAACAGAAATAAAAACTTTATACAAATAAAAACAAAGAGAGACCAATGAAAAAAACAGCGCTTTTATTATCACTGATCTTTACTCTGTCTTTAAGTGCCAAAGAGTGCGAGGATCGCTATTTTACCCTCTCAACGGCGACTGATTTTGAGATACGCCTGATCGATCTTGTGCAAAATATTTCAAACGAGTGCAAGATAAGCGTGGTGTATGAAGACAAAGGCGTCAAAGAAAAGCTTCAGGAAGATGCCGGAATGATCCATGCACAGGATTTCAGTCTGAGCGAACTGTTTGAACTGCTGTTTGAAGAAAACAATATCTACCATGAATACGACCCCGCAAAAAATCTGCTGCGACTGGCTTATATCAAAACCAGGACATTTCATATCGATTACGTTAATTTTACGATGCGAAAAAGCAGTTCGACCAAGCGTATCAATATCGGCCCCTCCAGTGCCGGCGACGACGATGGCGGCGACGGGGAAAACACCAGAAGCAGCTCCGATGCCACCAGCATCAGTTATGAAAGCGATTTTGCCTTTTGGAACAATATCGAGCAGGAGGTGCGCAATATCCTGGCGCAGGACAGTTTTGAAGACAGTGCGCGCATCGATACGATGCTTAACAGGGATTCGGGATCGCTGACGGTATCGGCTACCTCAAAACAGCTTCAAAGGGTTCAAAAGTATCTGGAGGGCGTACTGTCGCGGATGCATAAACAGATCATGATAGAAGCCAAGATCGTGGAAGTAAGCAACAATGACATACGCAGTACGGGTGTGGACTGGTCGCAGCTGTTTGAGATCGGCAGCGGAACGATAAACGGCAATATTAATATGTCCAACAACGCGCCCACGACCTCTTCGTTTGCGTATAATTATAATGTATCTCTTGAAAAAATTGTTGAGTTTTTAGACGATTACGGCGATGTGGAAGTGGTATCCAATCCAAAGATCATGACGTTAAACAATCAGCCAGCCATCATCAACGTCGGGGAACAGCTGTACTACCGTTACGAATCAGGCGATGTGACCATGAACAACGACAGCGGTTCGGTCGTGCAGGAATATACTACCGATTCGCTTTTTGTGGGCGTGTCCTTAAGCGTGACGCCCCAGGTTACTGATGACGGCTTTGTGATGCTTACGGTACAGCCCGTAATTTCTTCGCTGAGCGATCAAGGTGCGGGAGATGATGCCGAGGACAGGACCCTTCCGCCTGATACCAGGATAAAGCAGATGTCTTCGATGGTCAAGGTCAAAGAGGGCAGTAAAGTCATTATCGGCGGCTTGATGGAAAATGAGGACTCCATCAAACGGGTCGGGATACCGCTTTTAAAAGATATTCCGCTGTTTGGCGCGCTGTTTGGGGCTGACTCAAAACGGGAAGTAAAAAAAGAGCTCGTTGTTGTCCTTACGCCGAAATTCGTCGGCAGCGAAAGCGCTCCGAGTGTGGATGAGTTTGAAAAAATCTTTGAAGCCGATCAGAAGGATCAGTAATGGCGACAAAGTTTATGCAGGCGGCAAAACTTTTTGAAGACAGGATAGATGTTGAGAAACGGTTTGAATCCCTGGAGTATGAAAGCACAAAAAGCAGCCTGATGGAGATTATTAAAAACGATACGACCGAATTGACATTTTTACTGGGAGAACCCGGAGTGGGGAAAACATTTCTTTTAAAAAGCCTGCTGCGCGATCTTTTCTTTCAAAAGCGGGTCATGTGGTTTGATACGCCGTTTTTTGACTATGATCAGTTTCTGGACAAATTCATATGTTCTTTTCCCGGACAAAAACTTGAAAAGATAGAAGATAAAAAAAAGAAGGCGGTTGAACTTGCGCAAGGCAATGAACACATAGTTTTTATCGACGAGGCACAGCTTTTAAGCGACTATCAGGTTGAGTTTTTACGTACGCTCAGCGATACGAAAGCATTTTGTATCGTTATGGCGATGCATAAGACAGACGGAAAAGCCGTTTTAAATAAAAAACACTTCAAATCCAGATCCAAAAAAGTGATTTATCTCAACCCCTTAGGAAAGCATGAGGTCAAACAGTATATCGAACAGACCCTGCTTGCCAATGAGATGGGCGATTTGCAGATGCTTTTTGATAGGAAAACCCTGAATCTGATTCATAAATTTACCGATGCCAACTTTCGGGCAATCAAACGTATAGTGCACAGTATCTTTGAGCTGATGGATTATGAAGTCCAAAGCAGGATCGCCACGGAACCAAAACTTGGCAAATGTCTGGTGACAATGGCAGCGATCGATTCGGAGTTGTTAAATGCATAGACGTTACAGTGATCTTAAAAAACGGTGTCAGCGCTACTACCAAAAGCGTTACCTCGGATACGCGGCGGTCGTACTGCTTTTGGCTGCTCTGGCCGGTGCCGGCGGATATGTTTGGCTATATGAGGGTGCGCAGCCTGAAGCAAAAACCAAAGCAAAACCGGCGCTACAAAAAGAACAGAACGGATCAAAACAGCCGCCGAAAGAAGAGCAAAAAGAGCAGCAAACCCAAAATAAAGAGCCTTCTCAGGAGCGGGCCGAGGACAACGCCACAAAGAAGCAGACACCTGAACAGAACAAAACCAGAAAGCCAAAAACGCACAAACTCCAGCCGGTGTATAACTTTGAAATCGATGAGTTGTATAAACAAACCCTGCCCCAGACGCAGGAGACAACCTCCTCTGACAAACAGACGCAGTCAAAGAGTAAAGAGCAAAAGCCAAAGCCCGCACCTGAGCCCGCTGCCAAAGAGGCCCCTTCCGTAAAAGCGCAGCCGCCAAAAGAACCCAAAGCGACGATACAGATCAGCACCAAAAAAGCGCCAACTATCGATGAAAAGATAGAAATTTATGAAAAAAGACCCGATTTTCAAACGGCGCTGGCGATCGCATCGCAGTTTTATGAGAAGCAGGAGTATGCACAAAGTATAACGTGGGCAAAAAAAGCAGATAAACTCAAGCCAAGTAAGCCGGAAGTGTTTTCGCTGTATGCCAGAGCGCTGTACTTTGACGGTCAGAAACAAAAAGCCGCGCAGCTGCTGCGGTATTTTCTCAATACCAAAGTCAACGAAGAGTTGCAGGAGCTTTTAAATAAGATTCAAGAAAACAGACTGGATAAAGAGGACTAATGCAAAAATCCAAACTCAGACTCGGTGATATCCTTATTAATGAGGGACTGCTTTCTGATGATCTGCTGGGAGTGGCCCTCAAGCGTCAAAAAGAGAGTGAATACGCGAAAAAACTGGGCGAAGTGCTTGTCGACAGCGGTTTTGTCAGCCAAAAAGAGATCGCGCAGGCCCTGGCCAAACAGCTTAAGCTGAGTTTTGTCGATCTTTACGGTCAAAACATCGATTATTCTATCATGTCCAAATACTCCATGAATATGCTCAAAAACGCCAAGGCGATTCCGCTGTATGAGGATGAGGATTACGTGCATGTGGCCACATCCGATCCGCTCAACCATGACGCGCTTGAGGTATTGGAAAGAACGATCGCTTCTAAGCCGGTAAAACTGCACATCGCGCTGGAAGCGGATATGGAGCATATCTTTGACCGTCTTCGTATCATGGAGGCAACACGCGGGATCGTGGAAAATATCAAACGTGAACTTTCACTGGAAGCCAACAAGGGTACCAGCGAATCCAGCGCGATCATGCAGTTGATCAACCTGATCATCAAAGACGCCGTCAACCAGGGTGCCAGTGACCTGCATATTGAACCCGACAGTTATAAAGTATCGGTACGAAGCCGGGTTGACGGGGTTTTGCGGGAAAACTTCGTTTTTGATCTTGAAATTTACACCGCGCTGAACTCCCGGATCAAAATCCTTGGCAACCTTGATATTTCGGAAAAAAGAAAGGCCCAGGACGGCCGTTTTCGGCTCAAAGTCAACGGCGGGGATTATGATTTCAGGCTTTCGACCACGCCTACGATGCACGGGGAATCGATCGTTATGCGTATTTTGGATCAAAACAAAATCCTTATGTCTCTTGATGAGATCGGGGTGGAGGGAAACAACCTCAAGCGTTTGGAAGAGTTGATCAAAAGCCCCTACGGGATCGTCTTTGTCACGGGCCCCACGGGCAGCGGGAAAACAACCACGCTGTATGCGGCTCTCAATGAGGTGAAAAGTATTGAGAACAAGGTGATGACCGTCGAAGACCCTATCGAGTACGAACTGCCTCTGGTCCAGCAGATTCAAACCAATGAAAAGGTCGGATTCGGGTATTTTCACGCGCTCAAATCCTTCCTGCGCCAGGACCCCGATATTATCATGGTCGGCGAGGTTCGGGACCTGGATACGATGAATGCCGCCGCGCAGGCTTCTCTGACCGGGCACTTGGTGTTTTCGACGCTGCACACTAACGACGCGCCAAGTGCGATAACACGGATGAATCAGATGGGGCTGGAGTCGTATCTGATCGCGGATTCGCTGATCGGCGTGGTCGCACAGCGGCTCGTGCGCCAGAACTGTCCGCACTGCAAGGTGAAATACACGCCCCACCACAAATATATACGCCGCGTGTTCAAACACCTGCCCGAAAGTTTTCAGTTTTATAAAGGCAAAGGGTGCAGAAAATGCAATAACACAGGCTACAAAGGCCGTGTAATGGTGTGTGAAGTGCTTAAAGTCACCGAAGAGATTTCGCATATGGTAACTCTGGGCAAAAACAAATTTGACATCGCCAAAAAAGCCCAGGAGGTCAAAGCTTACGATCCGATGCTGCATGACGGCCTCAGCAAAGCGCTCAAAGGCATGACGACGCTGGAAGAGATATACAGGGTAACACGAAGCTAGATGCAGTATTTTAAAATCCGCTACAAACGGGGCGGCAAAAAGTATACGACCCATCTGCAGGAACGGAGCAAAGCCGAAGCGATCAAAACGTTTCGCTACCAAAAGATGGGCGTGTTGCTTTCTATAGAACCTTCCGGGGAACCCTTCTCGCACAAATTCAGAAATTTTCAGGAGCGTTTTGACAGCCCAATCAAAAACAAACGCGTCAAAACCGAAGCGTATATCGCGGTATTGCGCCAGATCGCTACGATGTTGGATGCGGGGATGCCTATCAACGAATGTCTGGAGGAAGCCTACGTTTCTACCGAGGATAAGATGCTCAAAGAGATTCTTCGGGTTATTTTAGAAGATGTTGAAAGCGGGGTGAGTTTGACAAAGGCGGCTTCCAGGTTTGAAACACAGCTTGGTGGGCTGAGTATGAGTATGTTTGACATGGGGGAGCAAACCGGGTCGCTGGATCAGGCTACGGCCAAACTGGCCGATATTTTAGACCAGATCAATGAAAACAGGCTCAAGCTTAAAAAGGCCACGCGCTATCCAACGATGGTCATATTTGCCATGGCCGTGGCGTTTTCGGTTGTTATTATCTTTGTCGTACCCCAGTTTGAGAGCATGTTTGCCAATATGGGCGCCGATCTGCCCCTGCCGACCAGGCTGCTGCTGTGGGCAGAAAACGCGCTGGTGACGTATGGCCCCTATATTCTGGCCGGGGCTGTGGGGATATTTACGCTGCTTGGGTACCTGTACGGCAAATATTACAGGGTGAAGCTCTTTTTTGACCGCTGGATGTTGAAGGTTTATATTGTCGGGCGCGTGATCTATCTTTCGATGATGCAGCGCTACGTCTATATTTTTGACAAGTTGACAAATTCGGGCATCCCCATCCTGGACGCGTTGAAAGCTTCCAACGAGGTGGTTGAAAACGCGTATATCAAGCAGCAGCTGGCACGTATCGAAGAGTCGGTGGAAGATGGCCGCAGCCTGACTGACGGCTTTGAGGACAGCGGGCAGTTTGAGAGTATGACCATGCAGATGATTCGAGCCGGCGAGCGAAGCGGGTCGCTGAACAAGATGCTTGACAAGATCGCGGGAGTATATAAAAACAAGTACCAGTATCTTGTCGATAATATCGCCACGCTGATCGAGCCGCTTTTGATCGCGGGGATCGCCGGGTTTGTGCTGGTTCTTGCCCTTGGTATCTTTTTGCCGATGTGGACGATGGCCGACGCGATGGGTCTTTAAAAGCTTTTGGAACACTGTTTGCTAAAGTAACCTCTGAATATACTTTTATGGAGGTTATCATGAGACTTATGGAAAAAGTAGACGTGGTAGTACAACTCAAAGAAAGAATTGCCGAGGCAAAAAAGACCAACAAGGACCTTGCGAAGCGTTTGGAGAAACTATTGGATCAAGTTTTGCAATCCAATGGTCAGGCACGCGCTATTTAAGCGCCTTTTAAGTGTGGTTGGATATAATTCCACCCACACAAATAAAACACTACGGACGGGTGGGAGAGCTGGCTTAATCCACGCCCCTGCTAAGGGCGCGTACCCTTCACGGGGTACCGAGGGTTCGAATCCCTCCCCGTCCGCCACAAAAGCCTGAATTCTGGGCTTTAAAGCAACTCCAAATCTATCTTTTTCATATTTACTCAATGCCTTAGTTGACCAAATCGGTGTATTTACGTTAAGATATATGCCAAACACCCAAAGGAGGTCATTTTGAGTAAAAAAGTAGTTATTCCATTGGCAGAAGGCGTAGAAGAACTTGAAGCTGTTGCTATTATTGACGTATTAAGACGGGCGGGTATAGACGTCACCGTCGCAGGCGTCAACGAAAGAGACGTCAAAGCCGCCAACGGCGTAGTGATCAAAACCGATCTTGCTTTTGATTCTATAGTCAGCGAAGATTTTGATATGGTCGTGCTTCCAGGAGGCTGGGGCGGTACCAAGATTTTGGCCCAGGACAGCAGAGTGCTGAACCTGCTGCATGACATGGATAAAGAGGGCAAACTCATAGGCGCTATCTGCGCGGCTCCCTATGCGCTGGATCAGGCCGGACTGATCAGAGGCGCTTATACCTGCTATCCCGGCGCGCAGGATCATATCCAAAACGGCAATTTTACCGATGCGCAAAAAGTTGTAACCGAGGGCAACGTAATGACTTCAAGAGGGCCGGGCACAGCGATCTGTTTCGGTCTTGCCATTGCCAAAGAATTAGCCGGAGAGGAAACGTATAATCAGCTCAGAGAGGGCTTGCTGGCCGATTACTGCTAAAATTACGACCCGCTTTACAAAGCGGGTTTAGGTCTGGAAATAAGATACCCCTGGGCGTAATCGATCCCCATCGCTTCTATCTTTTCTAAAATCGCTTCATCATCCACAAACTCGGCGATGGTTTTGATTTCAAGCCGTTTGGCAAAGGTTGCGATCGCTTCGACGATGGTCTGGGAATTTTTATCGGTAAGGATGTTTTGGATCAGCGATCCATCGATCTTGAGATAATCCACATTGAGCCGTGAAACATGCTGAAAATTTGAAAAACCGGCACCAAAGTCATCAATGGCCACCTTCGCGCCGTAACTTTTCACTTCGCGGATGAAATCAGTAACTAAGTCATAATCTTCGATATTTTCACTTTCAAGGATTTCAAAAACGACCCGCGGTCCGATAGCCGGGTTTTGACGCAGCTTATCAATCAGCATGGTGTTGATAGAAAAATCGCTTAAATCCGTTTCTGCCAGGTTCAGGCTGAACTCATACTCCTTGTCTTTAAAAAACGCGAAACTTTTATCGATCATCGTTTCAGTCAGCTGCAGGTACTGGTGTGACTTTTTAGCCACGTCCAGAAAGAAAAAGGGTGAAACGGGCCGGTCCTGCTCATCGATCAGGCGTACCAGCGATTCGTATTTTTCAATACGCTTGTTTTTGATATGAAAAATCGGTTGGAAATAGGGCACGACCCTGTCATCGGCAAACGCCTTTTTGAGCCTGTCGGCCCACTGGATGTTGGAGGCAAAGCGGTCCTTGGTATCCAGCGAATCCTTGTAGGTTAAAAACAGTTTCTTTTTCTTTTTGGCCGTTTTTAGCGCGATATCGGCGTTGATAAAGATCGAATGGCTTGTATCGTTGATCGAAGCTCCCGCGGTGGCGGTGAGGTTGATCTTTTGTTTTCCGTCATCACTGTAAAAGTTCTCTTTGGTAATAAGCCGCAGCAGGTTGGTCGCAAAACTTTCGATGTTTTTTCTTTTACACGAGGCGGGGCTGTATAAAGCGAACTCATCGGCTGAGAGTTTGTATACGCGGTAGGATTTACCCCGGACGTGTCTGGATAAAAAGTCACCGAAATCATACAGAATACGGTCCCCGGTACGGGTGCCGTAAAAGTCGTTGAGTTCTTTGAAATCGTTGATATTGATAATAATCAGCGATGCTTTTTCATGCTGCAAGATATCCTCGCTAAGGGTCAGCCTGTTTGGCAGTTTGGTCAACTCATCGGTGTGCAGCTGTCTTGTCAGCTGTTCTTTGCGCTGTTCGAGCTGTTGTTTGTATTTTTCGATCGGAGTGATGTCGGTCATGTTGACGACGTATTCGTTTTCCTTGTCGCCGATGGTGTTGGCTTTGAGGTTAAATATATACTCTTCTCCCTCTTTTTTCACTAGTACTTTGACCGGATGATCGGCGTTTTTAACCTCTTTGATCCAGTTGACACCCTCTTTTTTGTAGATAAACTCTTCATCCTCCACCCGCTCAAAAAAATCGCAGACGCATTCGTGGTATCTTGTAAACTCTTCCACGCTGGAGTAGTCGGAAAAAAACGTAAAAAACGCGTCATTGGCCCACCGCATTTTTTCACCGTCGCTGACGATGACGATGGATTCCTGGGCGTTGAGAATATCGATATTTCGCTGTTCCTGGACAGTAAGCTGTTCTTCACGCGCGGCTATGGCGTCACTCATGGAGTTGATGTGATAGCTTAGCATCGAAGTCTCTTTGGAAGATTCAATAGCCAGTTTTTTCTCATTTGTATTGTTTTTGATCAGATCAAGGTGGGCAAACACTTTCTTAAAAGGTTTTTGGATGATAAAATGCGTAATGATAAAGATTGATGCTAAAATCCCAAGCATCATTACAAAAATAGTCGCAAAGATAAGCCCCTGGTTCTGGCTGATGATATCGTTAAAAATTTGCGCGTTTCTGACGACGACGACTTTCCATCCCCACGGCTCAAACTCCCGCTTGAGCGCAAATACGTCCTGCGTGATCTTGACACTGTTTGGCGTAAGCGCTTCCTCGATACGCTCATCGGGCGATACGGGTATGTCCTGGAAATTTGAAAGGGCGATACTTTGGCCTTTGTGATCGATTATATAAACATGATAAGCCGTATCGTTGATGGCGTGGGCAATGTTGTTGAGCGTTTCTTTCTGTGCCGCGTCCAGCGCCCGGTTATACAGCTTTTTATCGGCTCCAAACTCATAAAAAAGCGTTTTGAAGTTAGAACGCATGATGTAGTAAATCTTGTTAGAAAAGCTTTTGACTTCCTGCTTTTGCGCGCTGAATATCTGTTTGTACAACGCGTTTTCAATAACCTGTGTACTGACAAAGGTACTGAAGATGATAATCAGGATGACGGGTATGACCAGTTTGGTCTGGATTGAGAGGTTTTTGGCTTTGGCAAGAAGGTTCATTGCAGCTCCGGAATCGTAATGTTTTGCAGTTTGTTTTTGATTTTGTCATACATCGATTTATCGGCTTTTTTGCAGCCATAACGTACATCGGAACCCCAGGTTTGCATCATACTTCTGTCGCCCGGGTTGTTGAAATAATCCAGCCTTGTTAACGCCTTCTGGATTGCAGCGGTCTGTTTTGGTGTTATATTTTTTGAGCCTACCAGTAAAAATCCGGGGTATCGGCCCGTTCGTTGCAGTTCGTGCAGACCGAGGTGTTTGTACGTATAATATTGTGATGTTTTTACCCCGCCGCTTGTGCTTTCACCCAGCAGGATTTCCAAAACCACTCCCGAGTGCGTACCGGCATAGCTGTAGTTCATGGCACTTAGTTCAAGGCCCTGTTCCCGCAGGATTTGGTATATGCTGAAATACCCGCACGTAGAAAGCGGCTGGGTCAGAGAAAGCGGTTCGTAGCTTTGGTTTTGCGTGCCGTTTTCGTTTGTTTTGGACGTGATAAAGCTGCACGTGTAACTTGCCTGCCCCTTACTGTCCAAAAACTGCACGATAGGCGTGGTGGTATCCGTTTGCCGCAGCAAGCTGGCATAGGGCAGCGGCCCCAGATACGCCAGATCGGTTTTGCCCTCTTTGATCGCCTGCAGCAGCGAATCATAATCGGGATAATATATAATTTCAAAATCAAATCCGGTTTGGGCTTTGAGATAATCAAACATTCCCTGATACTGTTTGATGACCAGTTCGGATTTGTACATCGGCAGCGGCGAAAAACGCAGTGTCTGGGCTTGCAGTGTAGACAGACTTATTATAAAAAATACCGCCAGTAAAAAGCGCACGGATAAACTCCTTATTTCTCATTCCCTGTCTCTATTTTATCATAAATCCAGTAATGCGTTTTTTAACATTTCCACCAGTACGGTGGCGTAGCTGCCTTTTGGCAGGGTAAAAGAAAGCTCCAGATGCATCAAATCTGATTTGTACGTATGGTTGATATCTTGGGGAAAGACCCAGCCGTACCGCCTTCCCCCGTCCAAGGGCAGGGCTTGTTCGTAAGCTTGTTCTATGCCAAGCGCGTCACCTTCGGGGGTGCGCATCTTTTTGCCAAAAAGCGGTCCCGTGGGGGCGATATCGCGCGTTTGAAAACGCTGTATGTCATCGAGTATAAAAATCTTGCCGAAAGGATAATGCATCATCAATTCCCCTTGCAGCAGCTTGAAAAAGGGTTTTTGCTTTTGCAGGGTTTTGACGGTTGCGGTGTCAAAGCCGCACAGCTGCGCGGCTTCCTGCGGGCTAAACTCGTTGATATAGCGCGATATTTCGACCCGTTTTGCCAGCCAGGCGTTGAAGATATCGCTTTGGTACGCATTGAGCAGGAATTTGCGCTGTTTTTTATCTCTGAGCCCGGAGGTGCCCTCAATGATCTCTTTGGCTTTGATCAGGTTGTCCCTGCCAAAGCGCTGGGCACCGAAGTAGTTTGGCATTCCCTCTTTCTCTATCCATCCAAGCAGGCTTTGCAGTTTGCTGGCTTCGGCCGGTCTTACGCGCTTGAGACGGACAAAAAAGGAGTTGCCCCGCAGGTGGCCGATTTTGAGCTTATTGTTATGTACAAAACGCTCAATAATCTTGATACCCTCACTTTCAAAGTTTTCAATCCCCTCGGTGAATTTTTTATTGATAGAGATATATTGATAAGTCAGGGCGTTTTTATCCTTAAGCCCGCAGTAGCCGATCTCTCTGGCCGGGATTTTAAGGTATTTGGCGAGTTTGCCTGTCATTTCCCATGTCGTGAGGTTTTTTTTGCGTATGTAAAAAATATCGTGTTCACCCTCCCCGCTGAAATCATAAAGATTGTGTTCTTTTACGACAAAATCCGCCGGGCTTTGCCTGAAATAAAACTGCATGGGCGGGTGGTTGAAGGGATAAAGTCTTTGCATGGGTCTCCTTAAAAATGGTGTGAAGCGTATTTGAGTCTGGGCTGCGTGTGTGATACTTTCCCGATGACGGTCAAGGCTATGCGGTGCTTGCGCGCCAGGT